>CAZTJY010000011.1:0-22844 GCA_964613725.1 uncultured Parapedobacter sp.
TATGCCCTTTGCTAGTTCGATTTGAGAGATGAATTTACCTTGGTGTTTACGCAGAAAGAAAATCAGCGGTGGGATGTCATACATGCTTTGGTGGTTAGCTACGAAAAGTAATGGCCGGCCCACCGGCAATTTTTGCCTGTTGGTAAAGGTGACTTTGTTGCCCAATACATAATAGGTGCAAAGCAGACACAAATTAAGGGCTTCTACGCACCGCATGTGCGCACGGTATCCGCCCAATTTTAGGCATAACCATTGGATGGGGTGGAATATGGTAATAATGATGCCAAAAAGCAGGTAAAAAATAGGGGAGAGGACGTACCCGGCAAATTTTCTCATGTGTAGTAATACCCTGGTATATATGTTGAAAGCCGCAAACTTAGATAAATTACTTGATATCTTGTTTGTTTTTTCGGCATCAATGAAATCGCGCAGCGCACCATGCGATTACCGCACGGCTTGCTTATCGGATGCCGGGCCGGCCATTGAAACTGTGACGGGTATAGTCGCCCGGTATGGCATGGTCGCCCTCCGCAAAATCGAAATGAACAACGTCGATATTCGGCAACTCGGTATACGCGTAGGTGGTCTCCATGATATACACTTGCGCACCACTTGATCCCATTTGCTGGGTGAGGTAGCTGGCATCAGCGATTCGTACGAAAAGCGTGTCATTTGAGATGCGGTCCACCTCGAGCCCGATTTCAGGATAATTAGTGCGCAATGCCAGTGTCAGTGCGTCTAACGTTAGCGACGTCCGGTCAAAATCGGGGTTCTTTTGTGCTTGCAATTGCTCCGATTCGTCATCAAAGACGGCAATATAGGGCAGCGCGGGCAATGGTGCCCCCATATCCGCAGCAATCTCCGATGCCGGGTCTTCCTGTAACGCCTCCGAAGCGTTATGTCGCGATTCATTTTGGCAGGAAAGGGTTATAAGCGCGGAGACGGTCAACCCTAACCGTAATGCCTTTGTGAGATGGATGTTTTCGATCAATATCATCATGCTCCAATGTTATGGGGTCGTTACCGCCACGGGCAGGACTTTCCCATTGAAAAGGCGGTGGCCACCGAGCGCGAATTGGGCGATATAAGAGCCCATTTCTTGCGCCGTAACGGGCGACTCATACTGTGGGAACGCATTCGCCAGCATTTCTGTTTGCGCCGAACCCAAAGCTAAGCAATTTATTTTAATCGCTTTTGGTTCAAGCTCCATGGCCAGGCACTCTGTAAGTGTATGTAGTGCGGCTTTACTCGCAGAATAGGCCGCCAACCCCGGAAACTTAACACTCCCCTGAAACCCGCCCATGCTACCGATATTGACGACGTGGCTATCTGGTGGCATTAGCGGGAGCATGTGTTGTATCATACGCACATGACCCAATAAATTGCCTTCAAGCATTGCTGAAAAATCGTTTAGGGAAGTACTTTCAAATGGTTTATTGGTAAGCAGACCAGCATTATTGATTAAAATGTCCACCTGTCCCCCTTGCTTCGTTACGAACGGAAGGAACGCTTGCTTGTAATCGCCGTGCACGATGTCAAAAACGAATGGGTGGATCATTGCTTTTGGGGAATGATTTAGTGCCGCTTTCCGTAGTTTTTCCAATCCTTCCGGCGAACGGGCGACGGCGACCACACGGTGCCCCGCACCGGTTAGCGTCAAAGCTGTTTCGAAACCGATGCCCTTGCTTGCGCCCGTAATTACGATAGTTGCCATGCGTTTATATTAATTCAATCATTTCCGTCATCATCCAGAGGGCTCAGTTCTGCTTCCGCAGCATCGGGGAGTTTCTCTTCGCCCAATCCCTGTGGGCGGAAAATGAAATACGAGCCGAATGCAGCTAACAGCGCCGACGTGAGGTAAAATAAAAGGCTGATGAGAATAGCGAGGTGCGCATCGAGCTGAAAATATGTCGCACCGAAAACAAACACCATCTCACGCGCACCCAGTCCACCCACGGTAAACGGTACCACCGCTACCAGTGATGAAACGAGGAACATCAAGAGGTAGGGTGCGAACTTGCCGTCGAAGTCGAGCGCATAAAGCAAAAAAATAGCACAGATTACCTGCATGGATTGTGTACCGAGCGCCTTCAGGTGCGTCCAGAAAAAGCGCTTGCTGTACTCGGAAAAATACCTGCGAACGATGCTGTAATAGACCACCGATCCGATAATGACTACAACAATGGGTACTTGGTTCGGGATCTGTAGGCGCGGGATAAAAATAACTAAGGCGGCGGTAATCAAGCACAACGCCCACAACCCACTCAGTCGATCAAAGAAGACGGCAGATAAGAGTTTGCGGCCCTTCACGTCGAATTTGCGGCGCAGGAAGTAAATCTTATAACCGTCGCCGCCTACCCCGCCAGGGAGAAAGAGGTTGTAGAACAACCCCAAGAGGTATAACTTGAAATTATAGCGTTCGGAGAGCATAAGACCCACGCCTTTGAAAAAGCCGTTAAGGCGCGAGGATGCAATTATGATGGAACATCCGTAGGCAACAAAGGCGAGAAACAGGAAAATAGGGTTGGAACCAGCGATGGTTTGCCCAATAAATTTCCAGAAGCTGAGCGGGTATTCATCCGAGCCGGCCTTGATGTTTTCCATCGCCTGTTCGCGGTAGTCGGCCTCGACCTTGCTGAAAACCCAGTATAACGCAACGACGGTGATACAGACCTTCAAAACGGTCTTCAATATGCGCCATATTTGCTTTTTCGTCATGGAAGGTTAGTAAAAGCTTCAAAGGTAAAAAAAGGCGGCGACTATCGTGCCATGCATTACCCGAAGATGATGGGATAGAGGCGTACATATACCATCGTTATGTAGATGATGAGGAGCGTGGTATTTAAGGACAGCATCCAATTAAGGTCGGTTTTCTGGTATTTATGACGAAGGGTGAGGAAAAGCAGCACGAGGAAACTTACGAAGAGTAGTCCGGGGAATATAAGTGCCCACTTGTTTTCGAGATAAACAAACGTTTCGCTGTATGACCGCGTTGCCTCCTGCTCAAGGACAATGGGCGCGAAAGCGAACAGTAGGAGTAAAATGAAAAGGCGGACCAATAATTTCGCCGCAAATTGACTGATGGTATGGTTTTTGGACTGAATCGTCATGCAAATGAAGATTTGTTTTTTGCAAACAAACATACGTGAATATCGCTATGGTGCATAAAAATAATTCATTTCGTAACTGAATCCGTATCTTTACACATGAAAAAGCTTGGAAAGCTTGGTTTCGTAATCCAATCAGTAAGTTTAAAAACATGAACAAAACGTTATTTTTCTTTGTAGCCCTTCTATCAGTAGCTTTTTTGACGTCCTGTACAGCCCAACAAGGGGCGGTAGACGGCGGGCCTTCTGCAGCCTCATGGCGTAAGGGGGTGAAAGGCCAATGGGTTCTATACTCGGTGGATAAGGAGAACGTTCCGACGGCGTACAGCGTAAAAACGATTTTTGAAGAAGCCCCTGCCGAGTGTTTTATTGGGAGTGTGTGGCATTTGCCCAACAACGGCAAGGGCAGCATCACCTTCGATGCGGAAGGGACACTTTGCGCCCCGGGTGCAGTGCGGAATATCGTATGGTCCATTTACAATCCGGGTAAGGGAAATGGGGAACCTAAATTTCAGTTCAAGAAGATTTATCCTGGCGATAAGCCGAGCAACGTAACGGCTGGGTACCGGTTGGATCTGTCGTATGCCGATACGGATCAGCTGACGATGCGTATGCCGCTGGATCTGGACGGCCAAACCGGTTACCTGGTATTCAATTTCGAACGTCTTCAGTAAACCGTGAAATAAGTAATGAACCAAATAAATTAACATATCATGAAAGCAACCCTATTATCCTTGTTGGCGGTAGTTGTGATGTCTACCGTCGCTTTTGCCCAGCAAGATAAAAGCAAGCGGGCCAGTCCGCCTGACAGCATCACCCTAACGACCGACGACGGCGTATCGATAGCCATCCATTACAGCAAACCTTCATTGAAGGGGCGTGAAATCGGTGTGGAGATTGCGCCTTTCGGCAAGGTTTGGCGTACGGGTGCCAATGAAGCGACAACGTTTGAAGTAAGTAAGGACGTCCTCGTGCAAGGACAGCCCCTTCCGGCTGGGAAGTACAGCCTTTACTCCATTCCTGGGGAACAGAACGTCACCCTTATTTTCAATAAGGTTTGGGACCAATGGGGCACACGTTACGACGAAGCGCAGGATGCGTTGCGCGTTGATGCTACTCCTTCGGAAACCAATGACTCGGTGGAGCAATTAACCATCACCGGCGATAAAGATGGGACGATAACCCTGTTATGGGGTAGTTATGCTGTTCCGTTCTCGGTCACTGCCCAATAGCGGCGAGATTTTTCGTCTTTTTCGGGCAGTTCGCTTAAAAATTGATAGCTTTGCCGTTCTAGTTATTAGGAGCACAAATTGAAAGGTATTATTTTAGCCGGAGGGTCCGGCACACGGTTGCACCCGTTGACGCTGGCCGTAAGCAAGCAGTTGATGCCGGTTTACGATAAGCCGATGATTTATTACCCACTTTCCACGCTTATGCTGGCGGGGATTCGCGAGGTGTTGATCATTTCCACACCACATGACCTACCTGCTTTCCGTAAGTTGTTGGGCGATGGATCCCAAATCGGTTGCTCGTTTTCTTACCAAGTACAGGAAAAACCGAATGGTTTGGCGCAGGCTTTTGTGATCGGTGAGGATTTTGTGGGGAACGATAAAGTCGCATTGATATTAGGTGACAACATATTCCACGGTGAAGGTTTGTCACGCTTGCTGCAGCAAAGTTCCGATCCGGAGGGAGGGGTGGTTTTCGCTTATCCGGTTTCCGATCCGGAGCGGTATGGTGTGGTCGAATTTGACGATGACCGGCGGGTCGTATCCATCGAAGAGAAGCCAGACCAGCCCAAATCAAATTATGCCGTGCCCGGATTATACTTTTACGACAATTCGGTCATCGACGTCGCCAAAAATATCCAGCCTTCGCCACGGGGTGAATATGAGATAACGGATGTCAATAAAGTTTACCTCGAGCAAGGCCGATTGAAGGTAGGTGTATTCAGCCGCGGTACCGCGTGGCTGGATACCGGGACTTTTACGTCCCTTATGCAAGCTGGACAGTTCGTGCAGGTTATCGAAGAGCGGCAGGGGCTGAAAATTGGCTGTATCGAGGAAGTGGCTTACCGAATGGGTTATATCGATGCGGCACAGCTCGATACGGTGGCTCGGCCGCTATTAAAAAGCGGTTACGGACAGTACCTGCTGAAATCGGTGCTGAAACAAGAACATCGACCCCATGGCTAAAACCGCATTAATTACAGGTATAACCGGCCAAGACGGTGCTTATTTGGCCGAACTCCTCCTCGAAAAAGGGTATGTCGTACATGGGGTGAAGCGTCGGAGCTCGCTGTTCAATACCGATCGTATAGATCACCTATACCAAGATCCGCATGAAACCAATCGGCATTTCACATTGCATTATGGCGACCTTACCGACGCCACGAACCTTATCCGCATTGTCCAGGAAACGCAGCCCGACGAAATCTATAACCTGGCGGCACAAAGTCATGTAAAAGTGAGTTTCGATACGCCTGAATATACCGCCAATGCCGACGGCTTGGGCACCTTACGGTTATTGGAAGCCATCCGGTTGCTAGGGCTGGGTCGCAAATGCCGCTTTTACCAAGCTGCAACATCCGAGTTATATGGTTTGGTACAAGAAGTACCCCAAAATGAGCGGACGCCTTTTTATCCGCGGAGCCCTTATGCGGTCGCCAAGTTGTACGCCTATTGGATCACTGTCAATTACCGGGAAGCGTATCAGCTTTATGCCTGCAACGGTATACTTTTCAACCACGAAAGTCCAATCCGCGGCGAAACGTTCGTAACACGGAAAATTACGCGAGCGGTTGCCCGTATCGCATTGGGCTTACAGGACAAGCTATTCCTTGGCAACCTATCGGCGCAGCGCGACTGGGGCCACGCTAAAGATTATGTCGAAGCAATGTGGCTCATGCTTCAACAGGAAACGCCTGAAGACTATGTCGTGGCCACTGGTATCACTACCACGGTACGCGACTTCGTAAAGATGAGTTTTGCCGAATTGGGTGTCGATGTTGAATTCAGTGGAAAGGGCGAGCGTGAAAAAGGAGTGGTAATCGATGTCGATGAAACGCGGCTTTCCGCATTGGGCGTCGATGCAGCTGGTGTGAAACTCGGGCAAACGGTCGTGAAAGTAGATCCCACCTACTTTAGGCCCACCGAAGTGGATATGTTAATCGGCGACGCGACCAAAGCGCAACGCCAACTCGGTTGGAAGCCGAAATATGATCTTGATGCATTGGTGAAGGATATGGTATATGCCGATTTTCAGCTTATGCGTAAGGAAGGATACTTGCGGAATAGCGGTTTATAGCAAGTTTAACCATCAAATCGTATGTTGGAACAATTTTTGCGTTGTGTTGCACTGCTGTGTATTAGCGGCGGCTTTTGGTTTATAAACCATGCAAGAACTACGTACGATGCGAGAAAAGGACATCGAATCCATTCCGGAAGAATCGCGAAGGGATTCCACTAAGATTTACTTCTTTGTGGTGGCTATTGCTGCGTTGCTTGCAACCAACGTCTATTTTTACGTTAAATACAAGAGCACGGACGATAAGGTTTATGAACTCACCGAAGAGAAAGTGAGTATGGAAGCCGAAATAGACAGGATCGAAGCAGAATTAGACCGCCTGACCGATGACAACATTGAATTGAATGCCACGTTGAAAAGTGCCCAGGATAGTGCACGGTCTACAATCGTAGCGCTACGCGCGGAACTGGCTAAAAGCAACCTGACCCGCGAACAGTTGGGTAAAGCCCAGCAAGAAATCAACCAACTGAAGCAACAGGTATCGAGTTATGTGCAAGAAGTCGAGTTGCTACGTAACCGGAATGCAGAACTGATTTCTGAACGAGATGAACTTAAAGAGGAAGTCTCGACCTCTTCCGATCGGCTTGCGGAACTCGAAGCACAGCATACCGATTTGGTCGATATGGTGAAACTAGCCTCCGCCATCAAGGTGTCGGGCATTTCCATCAACGGTATACGGCAACGGAGTAATGATAGAGAAAGCGTGGAAACCCGGGCGCGCAGGGTGGATAAATTCCGTATCGATTTTACGCTGGCTGATAACCCATTGGCCGACATTGGCGACCATGATGTCTACATGCGGGTAATCGACCCCAACGGCAATCTACGGACCGCAGAAGATTATGGACTTTTCGAAGTGGACGGCAAACAAATCCAGTATACCTACAAAACCACCATCGGTTTCAAGAACGATGGCGCCGCGTATACCATCGATTGGGCAGATACCCGCGGCTTCCAGAAAGGGACCTATACTATTTTGCTCTATGCCGATAACGCCGTTATGGGGCAAAGTAGCGTTGTGCTGAAATAACCTTAGACTTTTAGATAACAGGACGTTGCGTGTTGACCAATGGAATGCGCAAATAGAATGTCGTCCCCTTTCCAACAAAAGTTTCGTAGCGGATACTTCCACCCATTCCTTCTATCGCTTGCTTTACGAACGCCAGTCCTAATCCGGTGCCTGAACTTTTCGTCGTGAAATTTGGCTGGAACAATTTTTCCCTCGCTTCGGGGTTGATGCCTTCACCATTGTCTTGTATGGCTATTGCCACGTGGTGGTCTACATCATAGCTCACTGAAATATTGATTTGGCACCGTCGTTTGGTAATAGCCGCCTCGATAGAATTTTTGATGAGATTATTGAACGACCTTAACAGTTGGTCCCGGTCGCCCTGTATGGTAATGGCATTTTTGCCGCTTGAGTTTGAAATCGCAATCCGCACACCCACGTTATTGCGGAACACTTCTACCGCCTTAGCTAGGATATCCATTACGTCGACCTCCTTAAGCTGGGTATCGGGCATTTTGGCAAACTCCGAAAATTCAGATGCGATGTGGGAGAGACTATCAATTTGTTCGATAAACGACTCGCTGAATTTTTCGAAACGCTGCTCAAACCGAGGATCTTTTTCTTTCCAGGAACGTTCCAATTGCTGGATCCCAAGTTTCAAGGGTGTTAAAGGGTTTTTGATTTCGTGGGCTACTTGTTTGGCCATTTCACGCCAAGCCGACTCGCGTTCAGAGCGCATAATGGTGTTTGCGCTTTGCTCAAGTGCTACAATCATCAAGTTATATTCTTTGATAAGACTGCCGATTTCATCGTGTCGTTTCCAAAAAATCGGCTCGTTGGGCTGACCGATGCTGGTCTTTGCTAGACTTCGCTGCACCAAAGCCAATGGCGCAGTGATTTTGTTGGCCACAAATACCGCGAACAAACCGAGCACGAGGATGACCAGTGCATAAATGTTGATGAGCGTGTTGAGCAAAAGACCTACGTTCTGGTCGAATTCTTTCCGGTAGCTATAGTGTGGTAAGCTGAGGAAGGCAACAGCTTCGTACTCGTCGTTTCGTATGGGGGCGTACGCAGCAATGAAATTCAGCCCGCCAATATGTTCATGTTGTAAAAACTCAGATCGTCGGTGCCGCGCCATATGCAGCCATGCCCGCGGTTGCATGTAACGCGATAGAAGACGGAGATCGTAGATGCGCGGCTGTGTAGAATAAATCAGCTGTCCACTCGTATCGTAGAGATTGAGGTCGGCCGCCACCGACTCGGCAATCGTGTTAAATTGTTCGTCAGCCGACAACCCCCTGTTTAAATCGAGCTCTCTTAGCCAACGCGACTCCAGCCTGGATGCGATATCCACCACATATTGCAATACACCATTTTCCTGCTGTTTTCTAAACTGACTGCTTATACTGAAGAACGTAATGATACCGGCTACGATTAGCGTAGTTACCACCGCGACAACCATAAACGTTTGGATACGGGTACTGTACAATATTTTGTTGGAAAGGATAAGGAAGCTCCACCTGAGGTTGCGTAGACTGAAATCGTTGCTGTTTAGCGTTAGCACCAGCCAGCGTGTAATGAACGCCAATATAGCGAACAATAGAAATACAAGGAAAATGAATGATAGTCCGGCCAACTGCATCCAACTGCTACGCTGCGGGCTGCTTACCACAATCAAAGTGCGGCTATTGGGACGGCGCATCATGTGTTCGTAGCCGCCGTCTGTACCTAGCGAAATAAATTTGCGTTGCTCAGTGGGGTAAGCATCGGCAGATAAAGGGTAAACATAGTCGCCGTATTGGCTCACCAAATTCCCGTGCCTGTAAAAAGCATAAGCATACCCAGCTATCAATTCGGTTTGCTGTTGGTCGATTCGGCTGTCGGAGAGGATGTCCGGATAGAAAGATAGCTGGCTGAATGAGCGGTTTTGTAACTCGATTAACAGAATTCCCAGTAGTTCGCCGTTATCCTGTACGGGCAATTGGGCAAAGTATTCGAAGCTGCCGAAGCGGCTGTTTCCACGGTAGAAATTTTCGGAAACCTTAATTGCACCCGAAATGACCTTTTCGCGGTATAACTGGCGCTTGCGTGCCGAACTGTTGCCAATAGGTACCCAATCGGGGTTATATTCGTTCGCTACGAATTCGTAGCGCGAAAGGTATCCGCTTAAATAGGTCCTTTTCAAATGCTCGTTGAGCAGTTCGCGGTTTTCGTTCCGCGGTTTTTTGAAATAATCGATGAGGGTAGGGTCTTTTACGATTTCTTTTTCCAAATCATGGAAGAGTGCTATGGCGTTTGCATCATCTACGGCCTCCAGTCGGGAGATGGCAATTTTTTGCTTTTCTTCTTTTTTGTAGCGCTGGAACTGACCATGTTTTATCGCCGTGATGGAGGCCAGCAACAGCAAGGTAGCAATGAATACCGCCAAGTCAAACCGGCGTTCCTGCCGAGTATACCATGCCCGCAATCCAATCAGTGTGCTTAGCAATAAGAACGTGAGCGGAGGATTGCTGAACGAAAAGCCGTCAAGGTAAATTAGTATGCCGGCCATAGCGGCAACGGCTATCCCGATGAGGAGCAAGCGCCTTTGATTGGGAATGACCGCATGCGCAGCCCCTACCAATAAATCGATAAGGAGTAAAAGCGATAGCATGTTCAGGCATAACGCGAATATGCCAATCCAGCTATAGAAACTAAGATCCAGTATGTTGGTGACATCAAAATTGATGTCAGAATTGGTTACCAATCCGGAAAATACATTCGTCATGGCATGGCTAACGCCATAGATCACCGCACCAATCATAGCGATCAACAGGATGCTTCCTGCCTTGGTGCGCCCTATTGCGGGGATGTGGAGTTGTTTCCTGAAGGTATAGAGGTAGCCGATAAACCAAGTGAACGTGATAATGTTGAGAAGGAACCCACCTAAATGTGGAAACAGGAAACTGGAGGCAAAATTACGCGAGTCAAACAGCCCTGTATAGAAATGGGAAGATAACCAGTCGAAATGGAGGTCTAAATAACGAATTCCTGCCAAACAACACGCAAACACGGCTACCGAAGACCAAACCCACCCCCGCCGGGCCAACCAGCTGCACATGATATTGAGTAGAAGTATCACGGAAAGTCCGGCCAGCATCCACATCGCGAGTTCTAGCTTGGAAAAAAAAGTGTCGTGGCGTCCTTCGGCGAGCTTTACGGAAAAAAGGTACTCGCCGGTAATGCTTCTGATATTATAAATCAGGTGGTCATCGTAATCGGCGATTTCCAAGTTATTGGTTTCAATCAGGTTTTTAGAGAATCGGTTCTGCAAGTATTCATTGTTCTTCTGGAAATCAGACTTTATTGGGATTAGGAATAACACCGAGAAGTTACCGGAACTTTTCTTGATGGTTTCATACCAACCGTTTCCGGTTTGGTCGATGATGTTTACGCCATCTGCGATTCCCGCATCTGTTTTAGGAACAACTTTATCAGTGCCCCAAAAAGCCAATTCACTATTTACATAGATAAATGGATAGATATCGTGTTGGTCTACGAAATAATCGATGATTTCCTCGGCTTGGTTTACATCCGTTTCCAGTGTTTTAAGCGCGTTGAATCGACTGGTATCGTTCAAGAAGTCCAAAACGATGCGCTCTTTCTTATGTAGGTTATTCTGGATACGATGGGCGTCGAGGAGCAGGATTTCCTCTTGGTTGAATGTAAGGTTGATGGTGACGGCGGTGCCTATGAAGCATAACGTCAACACCAACAATAAAAGCCGTATTTTGACAACCGTACTCACCGTTATAGTCGCTAATTTACATAAAAATAGAAAACCCCCGCAATATACATAATTGCAGGGGTCTCCAGTGAGCTAATGTCTCGTCGGTTCAGTGCACTTCTTCTTCTTTAAAAAGCTTGGCGGTGAGGTATTCGCGGTTCATCCGCGCGATATTCGTCAGCTTGATACCCACGGGGCACTCAGCTTCGCAAGCTCCCGTGTTTGTGCAACTGCCAAAGCCCTCGGCGTCCATTTGGTCAACCATGGCCTGTGCGCGACTGTACCGCTCCGTCTGGCCTTGCGGCAGAAGGGCGTATTGCGATATCTTGGCCGAAACAAAAAGCATGGCGGAAGAATTTTTGCAGGCCGCTACACAGGCGCCGCAGGCGATACACGTGGCCGATTCAAACGCTTCATCAGCGACTACTTTGGGGATGGGGATCGCATTCGCGTCAGGGACACCACCGGTGTTTACATTAACATATCCACCTGCCTGTTGGATACGGTCGAATGCGGTACGATCCACCGCCAAATCCTTGATTACCGGAAAAGCCGAGGCACGCCAAGGTTCGATGACGACTGTTTGCCCATCATGGAAACTTCGCATATGAAGCTGGCAGGTAGTGGTCAACTGTTTTGGGCCATGTGGACGGCCATTGATATGTAGAGAGCACATGCCACAGATTCCCTCCCGGCAATCGTGGTCAAAGTGGATGGGGTCTTCGCCTTTCCGCACCAGACCTTCGTTTACTACGTCTAACATTTCGAGGAAAGACATGTCCGGCGATATACCGTTTGCTTGGTACGTTACAAACTTACCCCTGGTATTTTTATTCTTTTGACGCCATACTTTGAGCGTCAGGTTCATGTTTCCACTCATGGTTTTTTTGCTTTATATTTTAGTGCTACGCTAACAACTAATTCTTGATAACCAGCGATCGGTGACCAACGACTTGCGACTTAATTACTTATAACTCCGTTGTGTCAATTTTACGTTTTCAAATTCCAGGGGCTCTTTGTGAAGCACCTCGGCTTGGTCCGCGCCTTTATATTCCCATGCGGATACGTAACTGAAATGCTCATCGTCACGCTTGGCCTCGCCTTCTTCGGTCTGGCTTTCTTCGCGGAAGTGGCCGCCACATGACTCGCGGCGATTGAGCGCGTCGTCTACCATCAGCTCGCCCAATTCTAGGAAATCCGCCACACGACCGGCCTTTTCGAGTGATTGGTTCATCTCCTCGTTTTCCCCCAATACCGTTACATCATCCCAAAATTCCTGCCGGAGTTCCCTAATGAGTCCCTTAGCCTTGATGAGGCCTGCTTCATTCCGGGCCATGCCGCAGTATTCCCACATGATGTGGCCGAGCTTTTTGTGGATATCATCCACTGTTTTGGATCCTTTCAGTGAAAGCAGCCGATTTACGCGATCCTCCACCTCTTTACGGGTTTTTTCAAAATTCGGGTGGTTTTTATCAACTGGAGCGAAGCCCAAGCTAGCCAAGTAATCGCCAACGGTGTAGGGGATTACGAAATAGCCATCCGCCAAGCCCTGCATCAATGCGGAGGCCCCCAGCCGATTGGCGCCGTGGTCCGAAAAATTACACTCGCCCAATGCGTATAAACCCGGTACGGTGGTCATTAGGTTGTAGTCTACCCAGATACCACCCATCGTATAATGTACAGCTGGGTAAATACGCATGGGCTGCTTGTACGGGTTTTCGTCTGTAATTTGATAATACATATCAAATAGGTTGCCATATTTGGCACGTACTGCGTCCTCTCCCAAACGCTTGATGGCATCTTTGAAATCGAGGAATACTGCCACGCCGGAAGCGCCGACGCCACGGCCTTCGTCTACCACCTCTTTTGCGTTGCGCGATGCGACGTCGCGCGGGACGAGGTTGCCGAATGAGGGGTATTTGCGTTCCAGATAGTAATCACGGTCTTCTTCCCTGATGTCTGCGATTTTGATTTCCCCCTTGCGTAATTTTTGGGCAAGTTCTACCGTTTTAGGCACCCACACGCGGCCGTCATTGCGCAGCGATTCAGACATCAAAGTTAACTTCGATTGGTGGTCGCCGGTTACGGGGATACAGGTGGGGTGGATTTGCGTATAACACGGGTTGGCAAAAAAGGCACCTCGTTTGTGGGCACGCCAAGCAGCGGTAACGTTACAGCCCATTGCATTCGTGGAAAGGAAAAACACATTGCCATAACCACCTGTACATAACAATACGGCATGAGCCTCGTGCGATTCGATCGCCCCGGTTACCATGTCGCGCGTAATGATGCCCCGTGCATGGCCGTCGATGGTTACCAAATCTAGCATCTCATGCCGATTATATGCCGTCACGGTGCCTTTGTGGATTTGACGGTTCAGCGCCGAGTATGCACCAAGCAATAGCTGCTGCCCAGTTTGACCGCGTGCATAGAACGTACGGGAAACCTGCGCACCGCCAAACGAACGGTTGTCGAGCAGTCCACCATATTCACGAGCAAATGGAACACCTTGTGCCACGCATTGGTCGATAATATTTACTGAAACCTCTGCCAAGCGGTGTACGTTTGCCTCACGCGAGCGGTAGTCGCCCCCCTTAATCGTATCGTAAAACAGCCTGTAAACACTATCACCGTCGTTTTGGTAATTTTTAGCCGCGTTGATTCCACCTTGGGCAGCAATGGAGTGTGCTCGGCGCGGGCTATCCTGATAACAAAATGTCTTTACGTTGTAGCCGAGCTCAGCGAGTGATGCTGCCGCAGACGAACCGGCCAAACCGGTGCCAACCACAATGATGGTGTATTTTCGCTTATTGGCCGGATTGACCAACTTCAGGTTAAACTTATGTTTCGACCATTTTTCGGCCAGTGGCCCTGCTGGTACTTTCGAATCTAACATATGATGAAGTGTCTGTTATATCGTTGCGCCCCGGAAATCGAACCTGGGAAGCGCAAAATCGCTAGTGAGCAAAAAAGAAATACAATGGCATTGCCGCAAAACCAATGGGAATGGCGACGCCAAATAACCAAATGCCAATAAACCGAACGAGGGGGGCATACTTTTTATGATCCCACCCCAATGTTTGGAAAGCACTTTTAAAACCATGGATAAGGTGGAACGATAATGCCACCATAGCAATGACATAAAACGCAACCAAGATCCAGTTACTAAACGCGAATTGCACTTGCTTATACAAATCCTTGGCCTTGAGTACCTCGATGTCATTATCCACATATTTCACATAGTCGGTATATTCTTCGCCAATAAGCTCCGTTACCGTAGTCTCTTGGGTGGCCAAATCTGTGCGGTATTCAATGTAAGGCACACCGTCGTTGTGGTACTTCCACCAGAAGTTGCTCATGTGGGTTACGATAAACACCAGCAAGACCGTTCCTAATATGCCCATGTTGCGGGAGCTCCACGCACTGTTGGCCGAACCGTGATAGACCGCATATCCTATAGGACGTGCCTTTTTGTTCTGTATGGTGATGACCAGCGCGTAGATGGCGTGTACAACGATCGATGCGTATAGAAGATATGACACCATCTTAATCGGTGTGAAATGTGTCATAAAATGAGCATAGTCATTAAAAGCTTTTCCATGATCATTGTAAAACAATTGAAGATTACCAATGAGGTGGACAATCAAAAATGTGCACAAAAACAGACCGGTTAAGCTCATGACAAGCTTCTTCCCAAGCGATGAGGAAAGTAGTGGTTTGGACTTATTCATTCTCCTCTGAGTATTTAATTTGGTAAGCAAATCTACCAATTGATTCTATACGCTGGAAAACAAACAAGCAAAATCGTTAATTTAGAACTATTCTAATGTTTTGGGGCTTGTAAAACAAAGCGCCACGCGAAATTTCGCGTGGCGCCAAGTACACAAGTGTATATTTTTTGCGAGGTAGGCCGTTAAAACAACCGGTACCCAATTCCCACCGTCCAAAGGTTTACCTTTTGCGGTGCGCTGTCATTCTTGCTCAATTCGCTTAGTCCGTGTTCGTAACGCGCATCGACGCGGAAGTTACTGATATCGAGACCTAATCCGCCTGTTACAGCCCAAGCTTGGTTCTTATATTCGCCGAAATCAGTGACTTGCTGCAACGATTCGCCGATGTTTTTGTCGACGACGAACGATACCACTGGGCCAGCAACGATGCGTAGTCCAGCAGGACCTAAGCCAATGCGTGTTCCCAACAACAACGGTAAGTCTAACGAAGTGAAGCTCACTTTACCTTCTTCATTTTCTTCAATTAGTTTAGCTTCCGAGCTTTTACCTGTTAAATAGAGTTCCGGCTGGAAATGTACGCCGGCTCCTCCGATCCGTGCCCAAACCCCTGCTTGATAACCGGTGCGCGTGCTCGCGTCCAGCCAACCACTATCTTCCGATTTCAAACTGGAAAAGTTAAGACCCGCTTTGACCCCGAATTGGAAACTCGGCAGCAATTGGGCATTTGCACCGAAAATCGTCGCGGTTACGAGAAATGCAATAATAAAGTACTTTTTCATGGCATAAATATTTTAAATGTTAATTCGTATACTGTCGTCCATCCCTAGCAAAATTCAAGCCGAAATGATTACTACCTACAGTTAGGGGGGCGTTGGAATTGATTTATGATTCCTCTACTGTTGGCTTGCTTATTCTTTACCTGTTATTTACTATGTAGGTAAAGAATAGGTAAGGAAAAGGTAGGGAAGAGGTAAGAGAGGAGTAAGGCAGTACTAAGAAATTGGTAAGGAAAAGGTAGAGAATAGGTAAGCTCCCTGTAAAACTGCGGCCATTTGCACATCAAAGCAACAATCGCTAGATTTGTGGCAAATCAAAGGCATATGGCTGATATCAAAATGAACCCGGAAGAGTGGGAAATCGCGAAAGCGAAATTCCGGCGTAAATACAATCACCTCTCGGATGAAGACTTGGCATTTGAGCCAGGGAAAGAAGACGAATTGATTGGTCGGTTGGCTAAACGTGTGCGGCGCAGCCGGGATTATGTGCTATTTACCCTGAAAAAAGGGATTGCCAACTTGGGAAATAACCGGCTGTAACGAACCAATAACGTGTGCTGATGGATGAGATTTCATGGCATGATTTTGAAAAAGTGGAACTGCGTGTCGGAACCATCACCCAAGTCGCTGAGTTCCCGAAGGCGAGGAAGCCGGCTTTTAAGCTGACCATTGATTTCGGTTCCGAAATCGGTATACGTCAAAGCAGTGCCCAAATCACCAAACATTACCGAAGGGAACAATTGCTGGGAAAACAGGTCGTCGGTGTGGTTAATTTTCCGAAGAAGCAAATCGCGGACTTTATGTCGGAATGTTTAATTACCGGCTTTGCCGACGAAAATGGAGATATCGTGTTGAGCACGGTGGAGCGTCCAGTGCCAAACGGCGCCAAATTAATTTGATTGGGCACCGGAATGAAATACATCAACTTTGAAAATTCAGCTGACGCCGCACCGGACGAAGCTTATATGAAGGAAGCCCTCCGCGAAGCGTACAAGGCATTGGAGCAAGGGGAAGTGCCCATCGGAGCGGTAGTTGTTGCCGGTGGACGGGTCATCGGGCGAGGCCATAACCTTACCGAGCGGCTCAATGATGTAACTGCCCATGCCGAAATGCAGGCTTTTACTGCTGCGGCAAATTATGTTGGCGGTAAATATTTGCGCGGCTGCACCTTATATGTCACCATCGAGCCGTGTATCATGTGTGCCGGTGCCGCTTATTGGACCCAAATCGACCGGGTGGTATTCGGTGCGATGGATGAAAAGCGAGGCTTTTCGATTTTCGGGAATAAAGTGCTGCATCCAAAAACAATGGTAACCCGTGGTGTCTTGGAAGAGGAATGCGCTACCCTCGTCACTTCATTTTTCCGTAATAAGCGATCCATCCGATAAGTCGAAACAATAACCGCAAACAAAACTATCCCTGTAAACGTTGACATTACGTCATTATCGGGATATTTTACCCCGATATGATGCGACTTTGGTTGCAATTATCTGCAACTTTGACTAAGTTTGTCCAACACGAATTATTAATTTTTAATTTAAAACAACACATATTATGGCTTTTGAATTACCGGCGTTACCCTACGCCACTGATGCATTGGAACCCCATATTGATAAAGAGACGATGGAAATCCACCATGGCCGCCACCATCAGGCTTATGTAGATAACCTCAATAAGGCAATCGCCGGAACCGATGCGGAAAATCTATCCATTGAGGACATCTGCAAAAATATCTCTAAATACAGCGCGGCTGTACGTAATAATGGAGGCGGCCACTATAACCACTCGTTGTTTTGGACCATCCTTTCGTCCAATGGCGGGGGCTCCCCATCCGGTGAATTGGCTGCGGCAATTGACGAAGCGTTCGGCTCGTTCGATGAGTTGAAGAAAAAACTCCAAGAAGCCGGTGCTACAAGGTTCGGTTCGGGTTGGGCATGGCTTGTGGTAGATGGCTCGGGCAAATTGCAGGTCACTTCAACCCCCAACCAGGACAACCCCCTCTTTGACATTGCAGAAGTGAAAGGCACACCCATCCTTGGCATCGATGTGTGGGAGCACGCCTATTATTTGAAATATCAAAATAAGCGTCCGGGATACTTGGAGGCCATCTTTAATGTAATCGATTGGGACGCCGTGGCCAAGCGCTACACCGAGGCGAAATAGAAAATTAACTTAGTGATTAATAGTGGCGGCCATATAATGTATGTGCCGCTTTTTTTTGATGTCTAATGTCTGTTGTCTCACAACTCGTATCTCATCAAAAAGCGATTGTACTCCACGGCGTCCTTAAACCATTGGTCATGGAAGAAGTGCCCATCCCTAAGATAGGTGCAGATGAAGCATTGGTACGCATCAAGGCTGCTGCATTCAATCGGCGTGACTGGTGGATACAACAAGGGAAATATGCCGGATTAACGTTTCCCATCGTATTAGGCTCAGATGGCGCCGGCGTGGTTGAGCAAGTTGGAAGCACTAACCACGTAGGTTGGGTGGGCAGAGAAGTGGTGATCAACCCTTCGTTAGCCTGGGGCTATGATGAAGCGTTTCAGGGCAAATCATTCCGTATATTGGGGCTGCCCGATGATGGGACTTTCGCGGAATTCGTCCGTGTCCCGGTAATAAATCTGTATGAAAAGCCGAAGCACCTCTCGTTTGAAGAAGCTGCCGCATTGCCACTTGGCGGCCTTACCGCTTATCGGGCGCTTTTCAGCCGAGCTATGTTAAAGCCCGGCGACAAGGTATTGGTGGTCGGTGCCGGCGGCGGTGTGGCAACCTTTGCACTGCAATGGGCATTGCTTGCCGGTGCCACAGTATACGTTACGTCAAGTTCGCCAACCAAGGTAGAGCAGAGCATGGCATTGGGGGCTGCGGGTGGCGTGTTATACACCGATGGTGACTGGGCGCAGCAGCTTCAGGAGCAAGCTGGCGGCTTCGATATCATTGTCGACAGCGCGTTGGGCGATGGCATGGTTCACTATCCCGATTTAGCCAAACCCGGGGGGCGGATTGTCTTTTTCGGCGGTACCGCAGGGGACATCCCAGCACTGAATGCCCGGAAATTATTCTGGAAGCAACTCGCTCTATTGGGCACCACTATGGGCTCGCCGACTGATTTCGACGCAATGCTTGCGTTCGTAAACCAACATCGCGTGGCACCCGTAATCCATAGCACCTATCCACTGGAAGAAGCTGAAGCAGCTTTGCGCCACATGGATCATTCCACGCAATTCGGTAAAATTGTATTGACGGTTTCGCAATGATTGTGTCCAATCCCTACCGTTTATAGAAGATGTAATCCGTAATCAATGGTGCTATTCCGTTTTCTCTGAAAAGCAATGCTAGCTGCCCGCGATGGTACGTGGAATGATTGATAACGTGGAATAAGGTGTCGTGCACCGTATTGGTGAACGGTTCTCCGGTACTTGTTGTGTACGCGATACTGCCACTTAAATCATGTGTAGCAAGTATTTGTCGTGTTTCCTCGTGGTTTTTCTTGTCTATGGCCGCAAATTCGCCCACCGCATGCACATCCCATACCCGGTAGGTGTTTTTTTGCCCCCGTATACGGGTGTTCCAGATGTGGTGGGCATTGAGCATGTGGCTGAATAGGGCCAGAGACCTCGTGCCAGCCGCGGAGGATTCCCGTTCAAGGCTGTTTATCAGTTGCTGGTTGCATTGCTGGTTATAGTCAAATAACTCTTCGAAAAATGATTTCATAAGGATCTATTGCATACTTATATTGCATCGATTTTCCCGCCGTCTACGGGAATGCTTGTGCCGTTGATGTATGCCGCGGCGGGCGAAGCTAAGAATGCGGCTACTGCAGCTATTTCTCCCGGTTTGGCGAATCGTTTGGCTGGGATTTCATTGGTCATCTGATCGGCTATAGCTTCGGTAGTAAGGCCTTCGGATTCGGCTCGTGCTTTGATCAGACGCTGCAGTCTGGGTGTTTCCGTAGCTCCCGGCAAGATGTTGTTTACGGTGATACCGTATTGCGCTACCTCATTGGACCACGTTTTTGCCCAAGAGGCCACCGCACCGCGAATCGTGTTGCTTACACCAAGCCCCATTATCGGTATCCTGACCGAGGTGGAGACCACATTGATGATGCGGCCATAACCGGCCGCTTTCATGCCGGATAATAGCGTTTGCGTAATCAGTTGGTAGGCGATGATGTGCTGCTCGAACGCCTGCGTGAATTGTGCGGCGGTAGCGCCCGTTATATCACCAGGTGCTGGGCCTCCGCTGTTGTTGACCAGGATGTCTATCGGCTGCTTTGCAACGAATGCCTTTATGGTCCTTTCCGTATTTTTCGTATCCAGGTAATCAGCCACCAAATAGGCGTGCTGTTGTCCTTGAGTGATATCCAATTGCGCCATAGCTTGTTGCAGGCGGTCGTCATGGCGGGCGATGAGGACGCATGAGGCACCTAAGGCTGCCAGCTCTTTAGCGATAGCCAAACCGATGCCTTGCGATCCACCACCGATGAGGGCGTGTCTTTTTTGTAGAGAGAGATCCATTTCGTCGTGATGTGTTTGCACGAAGTTAAGTGTTTATTGGAGAAAATCGACAAACGAGCTAATATGCTATCAACCCGCTCACCAACTATACCCCGTTTTACGCGTCCGTGTTTCCCGAATCCCCATGAAGGCCCCCGCTTCCACGCGATCAATCACCAATACCCAGTCGTTTCCGAATCCTAGCGTGGGTGTTGTGCATTCGAGTACACGGGAATGGTCAAGCTTGCCTATATCGATAGCCTCCGCGGTAGCCGGATTGAACCACCAGCCTCGGAGCGCCCTCGCTTTGAGCGACGATACATCGACGGTGACCGTTCGCCCTTGAGGAATGTAGACCATGAGGTAATTGCCCGCACCGTCCCGGAATGCCCGCATGTGCGCCCCCTTTTCTCCCTGTCCGCTTACGATAATGGACTGGTCTGGAATGCGATTGAGAAATGGGCGCGATTCGATGAGTCGGCGTAGGTAGCCAACCTGGAAGGCTCCCGGTCTGTCCAGCGCCTCTGTCCAATACCGGTTGGCATGGTTGATCTTTTCCTCCCGTTCGCTCCAGAACTGCCAGATACTGTGATGCCCGTAGGTAACACCACATGCACCCGCAAAAACCGACCGATAGGTTTGCTTGCGCACATCATAATCATCGAAATAACCATCTTTTGGGTCCCAGTGCGGCCAAGGGTTTACGGGATGGTCCTCGTAATTGGGCTCCGAATCCAACGTGGGCTTGGTCGGCACCATGGCCCGGTCGCGCGTTATCCACGTCCATACCGGAACGTCGTGGCCCGACCCATGGCCGGATTGCATCATGTTCACGTGAAGCCACGCTTCGTCGTGAATCTGTTGCGACGTGGATGACCCACCCGAAATGTGGTAGGAGAGGAGTGCTTTGCCGTTTGTGGCCTCAAGGATGCCCCGCGCCATCTCGTGCCAGACGGGGCGCGTGTCCACCGAATCGTGGATGGCTGGCCGATCGCCACCCAGTATCCAAATGATGTTTTCCTTTTTCTGGTAGCGTTTACCAAGCCAATGGCCGTAGTGATATGCGTTTTCGGTCGTAAACACCTCGGGGCCACCACCCCACATGCGCGTCACCTTATCGCCCCACGTCGGTAATAACCCTATGAAAAGTTGCCTTTCATACGCCATTTGAAGTACATCATCCACCAACTCGAAATAATGCTCATTCGGTTTCTTGGGGTCTTGGTCAATCAATGGGATATCGCCGTATCGATTGGGTCGATACAATCCATCCATCTCCGCCAGCACCACAGCCTGGATCACATTGAATCCTTTGTCCTTTCGGTTATCGAGATATTGCATGATCTCTTCCCTGGTAAGGCGATGGAACAATTCCCAAGCGGTATCTCCAAGCCAAAAAAATGGCGTCCCATCTTCATATTGCAGGTAATGGCCATCGGGAGTTACAGTCAACCGGCCATGTGGCCAACTCGACTGCCCGTGGACGGCTACCGCGACAGATAAGACGACTAATGCGGACAAGAAAAAGCGTTGTGTGTTCATCATAATCTTGAATGCTGTTAACATAAAAGTAATAACATTCGTGAAAATTAGTGCCATCCTGCCTGAATGTAGTTTAAATAAATTGCAGAGTCTTATGGGTTTTGGTAGTTTTGTAGCCTCACACAAAATGAATGAACTATGTTAAAAGGATTTTTCAATGTTCCCGCGCCGGTCAACGAGCCGATATTGTCGTATGCCGTGGGAAGCAAAGAACGTAAGCTCTTGCAGCAGGCCATCCAGACCGCCCTCGCTCAGGAGGCGGATATCCCGATGTATATCGGCGGTAAAGAGATACGCACGGACCGGAGAGTTCCCATCCATCCGCCCCATCGGCACAAGCATACTTTAGGGTATTACTCGGAGGGCGATAAGACCCATGTGCAGGCAGCTATCGATGCCGCGCTGGCCGCGAAGGAAGATTGGGAAAACCTACCTTGGGAGCAACGCGCAGCTATATTTCTCAAAGCAGCCGACCTGATTGCTGGCCCGTATCGGTACAAGATCAACGCCGCAACGATGCTGGGCCAATCGAAGAATGCATTCCAAGCTGAAATCGACTCCGCCTGTGAGATTGTCGACTTCCTGCGCTTCAATGTGCAGTACATGAGTGAGATATACATGCAACAGCCTCCGGTTTCACCGAAAGGCAGCTGGAACCGCGTGGAGCAGCGCCCGTTGGAGGGATTCGTGTTTGCACTGACCCCCTTTAACTTTACCGCGATAGCGGGCAACCTGCCCACTTCGGCAGCGATGATGGGCAATGTGGTAGTATGGAAACCGGCCAACACGCAGGTTTATTCGGCCAACGTGCTAATGGAGGTGTTCCGCGAAGCGGGTGTGCCCGATGGGGTTATCAACCTGGTTTTTGTAGACGGGCCATCAGCCGGCGAGGTTATCTTCAAACATCCCGATTTTGCCGGGATACACTTCACCGGGTCCACAGGAGTATTCCAGCACATCTGGAAGACCATAGGCGAAAATATCACGACCTATCGCTCATATCCCCGTATTGTAGGCGAAACAGGTGGAAAGGATTTTATATTGATACACCCGTCTGCCGATGTCAAAGCTTCGGCAACGGCCGTCGTTCGGGGAGCATTTGAAT
>CAZTJY010000011.1:22854-27250 GCA_964613725.1 uncultured Parapedobacter sp.
GGACAGAAGTGCTCGGCGGCCTCCCGCGTCTATATCCCAGAATCGCTCTGGCCCGAACTGAGAGAATTGATTGTTTCGGATGTCAAGTCATTCAAAATTGGCCCGACTGATGATTTCAGCAATTTCATCAATGCCGTCATCGATGAGAAATCGTTCGATAAATTGGCCAAATTCATCGATCAAGCTAAAGAAGATAGCGATGCAGAAATCATCGTTGGCGGAACGTACGATAAGAGCGAAGGCTACTACATCCATCCTACAGTAATCAAGGCCGGTCGACCCGACTACGTAACGATGTGCGAAGAACTGTTCGGCCCGGTACTGACCGTATATGTGTACGAAGACGACAAGTGGGAAGAGATGCTTGAAGTGATAGACAATACGTCTATTTATGCACTCACCGGTTCGGTGATTGCACAAGACCGCTACGCCATCAGCCAAGCGACGCATGCACTCCGCAATGCGGCGGGTAATTTCTATATCAATGACAAGTGTACAGGTGCCGTGGTTGGCCAGCAGCCATTCGGGGGCGCGAGAGGTTCGGGTACCAACGACAAGGCGGGCTCAATGATCAATCTGCTTCGATGGGTGTCACCACGTACCATCAAAGAAACATTCGACCCGCCAACGGATTATCGGTATCCGTTTTTAGGGGCAGAATAGCAAGGAGGGGCGTCTACCAGCGGCAGACGCCCTTTATGTTTATTTATAGGCAAACACCTTGCCTAATCCCACACTGTCAGTAAACGTGATATCGAGGTCAATCAGCTTACCGGTCGCGATATCGATAACCATGCCGTGTACGGCGAGGTCATCCCGCTCCTTCCACGCGTTCTGCACGATTGAGGTGGTGCAAAGGTTGAACACCTGCTCGGCCACATTGAGTTCGACAAGCCGGTTTGTTTTTTGTTTTTCATCGCTAATGGAGTCTATCTCATCGCTATGGAACCGGTAAACATCCTTGATGTGGCAGAGCCAGTTGTCGATGATGCCGAATTGCTGGCGGCTCAGCGCTGCGGCCACACCACCGCAACCATAATGCCCCGCTACAACAATGTGTTTCACTTTCAGCACGTTTACCGCATAGTCGAGCACGCTGAGCATGTTCATGTCCGAATGGACACACATATTGGCGATATTACGATGCACGAAAACCTCACCCGGCTGGGTATTCGTTATCTGGTTGGCCGGGACGCGGCTATCGGCACATCCGATCCAAAGCAATTCGGGGTGCTGCCCCTCGGAGAGCTGCTTCAGCTTTCCGGTGGTATCTTCCTCCACTTGTTTGATCCATTCGGCATTGCCGGCTAGTATTTTTTCGAAACCTGCTTTTAAACCGGGGTTATTTAATTGTTTTTTGAACATAGCTTATCGTAATTTATTGGATTGTATTCGAAGGTCGTTTTACCGATCTGCGTTTCAATGAATCGTTTTGCAAAATGCTTTGGGTGAAGCGCCTGATATTGGGTACGTTTTTCTTGTTCACGACGCCTACCAACTCGATGGACTTCCCTTTGCTAACTGCATGCTGTTCGAAATCCCGGAGGACCTCAATGACGTCTTTGTCGATGAAGCGGCTCTGCGATCCGTCAATGATGATTTCGTTTATACGCCGGGGTAGACCGTATAATGCTTTCTGAATCGCCGCTTTGTTAAGGAAAGTCACTTCTTCGGCTAAGGTAAAAGTTATTTTTGCTCCATCCTCATTTTCTTCCACAAGAAATTCAAACGAGTTGGAAAGGTTATTCCGGAGGATATAAAACATGGCTACCAGTAGGCCGATACCCACACCGGTGAGCAGATCGGTGAACACTACGGCGATAATGGTTACCAGGAACGGGATAAATTGGTCCAGACCTTTATGCCACATGCGCTTGAAAGTGGATGCCTTGGCCAGTTTGTAACCGGTGTGGAGTAGGATAGCTGCCAAACATGCGAGCGGAATGAGGTTGATGATCGAGGGGATAAGCAGCACCGCCAATATGAGCCATACCCCGTGGAATATCGCGCTTTGCCGTGTCCGACCGCCCGAGTTGACATTAGCTGAGGAGCGTACAATAACTGCCGTCATAGGTAGGCCACCGAGTAAGCCTGAGGTCATGTTTCCGACACCCTGCGCTAATAATTCCCGGTTGGTCGGCGACACCCGTTTAAACGGGTCAATTTTATCCACCGCTTCCAAACTGAGTAAGGTTTCCAAACTGGCGATTATCGCTATGGTACCAGCCACTACCCAAACATCCTTATTGGCTATTTGCGAAAAGTCGGGGAAGGTAAACAGCCCCATGAACTCATTGAACGAGTTGACCACTGGAATGACAACCAAATGATTGGCGGCCAACTCGAAAGAGGTTCCGTTAAAAACTAAGCCCAGCAATACGCCCATAATCACCACAACCAACGGCGCGGGTACCGAACTCAACTTCTTGAATTTTGGCCAAATAATCAGGACGGCCAGCGATAACGCACATATGATAAAGGCACCATAGTTAATTGCACCGAAGGATTTCTGAATCGCCGAAAACGTATTTTCTTGATTCAACTGGATAAAACTTTCCTCGCCGAAGAAACTCGAATCGTACCCTACTGCGTGGGGAAGCTGCTTGAGTATAATAATGATACCGATAGCTGCCAACATGCCGATAATGACCGAGGAAGGGAAATAGTTTCCAATCATTCCAGCTTTGATAATACCCAAAGCAAGCTGGATGAGGCCAGCTAGTAAAACAGCTAATAGGAAGGTTTCGAAGGCGCCAAGCTGCTCGATGGCTCCTAGCACGATGACGGTGAGCCCGGCTGCCGGTCCGCTCACACTCAGTTGCGAACCACTGATTGAGGCGACCACGATGCCGCCGATAATTCCGGTTAATAAGCCGGAGAACAACGGCGCGCCAGACGCCAGTGCTATCCCCAGGCAGAGCGGCAAAGCAACGAGGAAAACCACGATGCTTGCGGGTAAATCGTATTTTAAGTCGCGCCTTGATAATTTCAAGAACGCAGACGTACGTGTACCAAACATAATGATAAATAAAAATGTAAGTCAATGATAACGTAACCTTATCGCCCAGAAACCATCGGGCACAGACACGGCGCCGAGTCGCTTGGCATATGCTTAACAAGCATAAAGGTTACACGCTTAGATAATGGGTAACCCCATCAATCGATGAGGCCCGATTTAGGAAAGCTCGTTCGGAGGCGGAGTGGGTACGCTTGGGTAAAAGGCACGGATATGCCGGGCATCGTCCGCAATGACATTTGTTTCGATCGTGTAGTTGGCAGGCGGTTGGAGGCTAAGCAAGGTGGCTAGGTTGCAATATCCTTTGGCGAAGACATCCTTCAATTGGTCGCCAAATCCCGATTTTCCATTGTTGTTTTCAATTTCGAGTTGTAATACGACCTGCAATAATGCCTCTTTATCAAAATTGTGAACAATAATCGGGGCCGTAGAGATGACCATCTTTGCAAAAAAGATAGCAAAGAATAGTTTTGAATAAATTTCTCTTTTTATTGCGGTCGACATCTAATTTCCTGTACCGTTCAATTGCAAAAAAAAGAAAAATATGGGGACTTTTATGTGAGATACTTGAAAAAGTTACAAAAAAATAACACATAGTCTATATCTTCGCAAAAAAAATATACCGACAATAAGTATAGATACAATGACGAAAGCTATTTATCCCCTTCTTTTCTTGTTATCCTGCTTGCAGTTTGGACAACTGAACGCGCAGGAATCGCAGACCTGGCAACCGGTGGGTGATAAAATCAAATCACCCTGGGTTGATCATATCGACGCTGCCAACCCATTGCCTGAATACCCGCGGCCTCAGTTGGTGCGTGAGCAGTGGCAAAATTTAAATGGTCTTTGGGACTACGCCATCGTATCCGGTAAACTGGGTACGGCTCCCAGCGATTACGATGGCCAGTTATTGGTTCCCTTTGCTGTCGAGTCGGCACTTTCGGGGGTCGGCAAGACGGTGGGTAAAGATAGCTCCCTTTGGTATCGTCGCACGGTGACTTTGGATAAAAAAATTCGTAAGCAACAGGTAATCTTGCACTTTGGTGCTGTGGATTGGCAATGCGACATATATGTAAACGGAAAAAGAGCAGGTTCGCACGAAGGCGGCTACGATCCGTTTTCCATCGATATCACGCCGCACCTAGTTAAAGGTGCCCAGCAGGAAATTGTTGTTGGCGTGTGGGATCCCACCAACGAAGGCCCACAACCTAACGGCAAGCAGGTGGTGCGACCCCACGGAATCTGGTATACGCCGGTAACCGGAATCTGGCAAACGGTTTGGATTGAAGGCGTGCCCCAAACCTACATCGCGGCTACCAAGCACACTCCCGATATCGACAAGGGTACCCTTGCGGTGCAAACAACCGTGGAAGGCGCCCT
>CAZTJY010000011.1:27260-43283 GCA_964613725.1 uncultured Parapedobacter sp.
GTGGAAGGGCGGAACGAAGGTCACGGAAGAAACCGTTGCCGTTGGTACGGATGTTACGTTGAAGATCGACAACGCTGAACTATGGTCGCCAACATCGCCATCGCTGTACGACCTCAAGGTGGCCGTGCTACGTAAAGGGAGGGTCGTCGATGAGATTAGCTCCTATTTTGCCATGCGCAAGATATCGATGGCCAAAGATGCAAGCGGCATCCAACGGATGCTGCTCAACAATGAATTTGTATTCCAGTATGGGCCGCTCGACCAAGGTTGGTGGCCGGACGGTTTATACACGGCACCTACAGATGAAGCTTTGCGTTTTGATATCGAGAAAACCAAGGCAATGGGTTTCAATATGATCCGTAAGCACATCAAGGTTGAGCCGGCACGTTGGTATTACCACTGCGATCAACTGGGGTTATTAGTCTGGCAGGATATGCCGAGCGGTGACCTGGGGGGCAACCATTGGGATATGCGTCCGGGCATCACGTCGGGCCGCCAGCACGACAAAGACCGCACCGCTGAATCGGAAGCCATCTACCGCAAGGAATGGAAAGCCATTATGGATGCACTCCACAATTTCCCCAGTATTGTAGTTTGGGTGCCCTTCAATGAAGCGTGGGGGCAGTTCAAAACCGAAGAGATTACGGAATGGACCATGGCCCATGATCCTTCGCGCCTCGTGAATAGCGCAAGTGGGGGCAATTTTTACGAAACCGGGCATATCATGGACATCCACAACTACCCCGACGCGGTAATGCCGCGACCGGAGCTATATGGCGATACACGGATCTTGGTACTCGGCGAATTCGGCGGATTGGGATTGCCGGTAGAGGGGCATACCTGGCAGAACAAAGACAACTGGGGGTACCAAAGCTTCAAGAACGTAGATGAACTCAAGAAACGTTACCGTGGACTGGTCAACGATCTGGCCCGCTTGATACCCATGGGGCTTTCGGCCGCGGTATACACGCAGACCACCGATGTGGAAGTGGAAACCAACGGGTTGATGACGTATGACCGTGAAGTGGTAAAGATGCCCGAAGCGGAATTGAACGGGTGGCACCAGCAATTGTACCAGATAAAGGCCGATTGATTGCGGCAACAATAATGGCGGCAGGCGCAGGGTCAGCGAGCGCCCTGCCGCCTGCTTTCTACGGTATAGATAAAGCTGTCCGCTTTGTAATACCCCAAGTTAAATTCCAGCGGACGGTCGGCTTGGTCAAAAACATGCCGCTTACGGAAAAGTACGGCGGCGCCCACTTGGGTGTCCAATTTGCCCGCAAGGAATTTGTCGGCCACCATCGCACTGATTTCTTCCTTTGACAAATCCGCTACGGTATGGTGGTCGTTCTCCAGGATGTCATACAATGGTCGTTTGAAATCTTCGTCGCCGGTAAGGCCGATGCGTGGGTGGAAGTATGAAATAAAGTAAACGAATGGACCTTCCAGTCCGCCCCGTACGCGCTCCAGCTTCAGGATTTTTTGATCCGGGCTGATACCGAAGAAACTCATTAACCCCTCGTTGGGGGGTTCCCAAGAAATATGGAGCTCGAAATTCTTGACCGGAATACCCCGGGCAGCCATCTCCTGCGAAAAGCTGAGCCAGTTGTTGGAGCGCGAGCTGAAGCGCTTTTTTACGACTTTTGTACCCACCCCCTTCTTCCGTTCCAGCAACTCTTCAAAAACGAGCTTATTGATGGCTTGCCGCAGCGTGGCCCGCGAAATGGCCAGCCGCTTGGCAAGGTCAACTTCATTGGGTAGCAGTTTCCCCTCTTGGTATTCTGGGGTCTCGATTAGTCTGCGTAGTAGGTTTTCCGCTTGTACGTGCAATGGGATCGGGCTCTTATGATCGATCTTGAAGTTCAATTTTGCCATAATGGATAAAAATGTAAGCTAATTTAAAAAAATGATTTGGTGTTTTAAAACAAAGTCATACATTTGTATGTACATACATATAGACATTACAACATCATGTTGGTTTTATGTGTCTTAGATATATATATTGCGAAATCATTTTGATTAATATGTTTATGTGTATACATAGTTATTCTTTTAAATCACCAATTATTGTGAATTATGGTACGAAATCTAATTATCCTTAAAGCAAAAAGCATGCGATTCCCGTGTTTTTTTGCCATGATGCTGGCGTTGTTGCCATGGATGGGCCATGCACAGGACACGTTCACGGCTACGGGTACGGTCCGGTCGGCCGACGCATCGCAGAACAATCCGGCCTTACAAGGCGTAAGCGTCACGTTAAAAGGAAGCAATGCAGGCACCACCACCGATCAGTCGGGCAGGTTCAGTATCGAAGTGCCCTCGACAGGAGCTATCCTTGTTTTTAATTACCTGGGCTATGAAACCCGGGAAGTATCGGTATCGGCTAATCAGTCGATAGACGTATTGCTGTCGCCTGTCGATCAGCAACTGGAAGAAGTGGTCGTGGTCGGTTACGGTACACAGCGGAAATCCGACCTGACCGGTTCTGTCGGGTTGGTATCGGGCAAAGAATTACTGCAAGCCCCGGTCACCAATGCTTTGCAGGGTCTGAAAGGACGGGTTGCAGGTGTAAATGTTTTTCTAAATTCAGGGTCGCCGACAAGCAGCCCGCGTATCCTCATCCGCGGACTGGGCACCATCAACTCGTCATCCAATCCGCTGTTCGTCGTCGATGGTGTGGTGATGGAAAACATCCAATTCCTGAACCCGAATGATATCGAGCGCATGGAGGTACTCAAAGATGCTTCCTCTACCGCTATTTACGGTGCGCGGGGTGCGAATGGTGTCGTACTGATCACCACCCGGAGGGGAGCCAGTGTCAACGGGACCATCGTGGGGTACGAAGGATTCATGAACGTGGGCGTGTTGCCCCGCAAACTCGACGTGCTCAATGCTGCCGAATTCATGGAAGTGCTGGAACGCGGGTTTGCCAACCACTCGAAATACCGCACCAGTGACATACCCGCTTTCACGCGTAACGACCCGAGTTTATTCGATGCACAGGGCAACCCCCTGTACGATACGGACTGGCAGGAGGAGGCTACGCGGACAGCGATGTCGCATAACCACCAGTTTTCCGTGCAGACCAAGGGCGACAATTCCTCGTTCGGCGCGTTTCTCAACTATGCCGACATGCAGGGTATTATGCTCCGCAGCGATCTGGAGCGGATAAATGGCAAAGTTGCCTATGACGCGAAGCCGAAAGACTGGCTGTCGCTGGGCGTAAACCTATTGGCTAATTACACCCGCGATAACGAGGTGGACGAAGGGGGTGGCTACCAGATGCCCCGACGGTCCATGCTGGAGATGCCGCCGATATTCCCCGTCAAATTTCCCGATGGCACGTGGTCCAATAGCAGTATGATCACCGACCTGTACGGCCTCGAAGCCATACCCAACCCTGTGCATGTGCTGGAGACGCAGGATCGCATCCGCAAGCGGCAGCAACTGTTCGGCAATGCCTACTTGACATTCCACATACTGCCGGGATTGGACTTGCGCACGCAGTTTGGTTTTGACAAGCACGATACGAATATCCAAGAGTACAGTCCCACTGACTTGATCAATATTTCGGCACCGTTGGGTTCCGCCCGGCTGGAAAACCAGCAGTCGTTTTACTGGCAAGAGGAAACCTACCTGAACTACAATACCGAAATCGGTGACCACCGCATTAACTCCGTATTGGGCTTAAGCTGGCAACAGCGTGTTTACAGGGGCAACTGGATTACCGCGCAGGGGTTTGCGGACGACTTCTTCCGCTTCAACGCCATCCAGTCGGCCAGCCAGCCCGGCGCACCGGGCTCCTCGCACGATAAGTGGGCCATGAATTCGTACTTCCTGCGCGGCAGTTATAGCTACAAGAACAGGTATTTGCTTACCGTGACGGGCCGCGTTGATGGCTCCTCCCGGTTCGGCGAGAATAATAAGTACGGAATATTTCCTTCGGCGGGCCTAGGATGGGTACTTTCCGAAGAGCCGTTCCTGAGCGATGCCGCAGGGCTGGACGAACTTAAGATCCGGTCGAGTTACGGGATCACCGGGAACACGGAAATCCCGACTTACCAGTCCCTCGGTACGATATCTACCAGTACGACATTGCTCAACGGCACGCGCGTATCGCAAAGCTACATCAACCGGTTACCCAACCCCAACCTGGAATGGGAAAAGACCAACCAGTTCGACGTTGGTTTCGACCTCGCGCTGTTCAACCGTCGTCTCAACGCGAGCTTCGACTATTACTACAAACTCACCACCGACCTGCTCCTTGACAAACCCGTGCCCACTTCAACCGGCTTCCAGGGCGTGCGCGACAACATTGGGTCGGTCTCCAATCGGGGGGTAGAGTTGATGCTGAGCGGTACGCCGGTAGCTAACGACGTTTTTGGCTGGCAGTCTACGCTCAATTTCAACTTCAACAAAAATCGCATCGAGGCGCTGGGTGAAAACGACGAAGACATCTTCCCGGGGCCGAACTGGGTATCCGGTAGCCAAACTATCCTGCGTGTGGGCGAGCCGCTTAGCTCGTTCTGGGGCTATCGGCGCTTGGGCATCTGGGGAACAGACGAAGCGGACGAGGCAGCGGCCGTGGGCGCTATACCGGGTGTGGCGAAACGGAGCAGCGAGCGCCAGATCATCGGTAACGGGCTTCCCGACTGGATGGGTAGCTTCGTAAACAATGTACGTTACAAAAACTTCGACCTCACCGTCGATGTCCAATTCGTGTTTGGCGTGGATATTCTCCAGCAATTCACGCACTCGATGGAAGACCGTACGGGCTATTCCAATGGATTGGCGGCCACCCTCTACGATAGCTGGACCGAAGATAACCAGAACACCATGATCCAGCAAATCAGAAATGGCCCCTATACGGGGCAGAACAGCGAGGTGGACGATCATTGGGTAGCTGATGGATCATATATCCGGGGCAACTTGATTTCGTTGGGTTATAACCTCGGCGGCGTGTCGCTCAATAGGCTCAATCTCAAAGGCCTGCGTATTTACGCGAGTGTGCAGAATGCGTTTCTCATCAAGTCGGACGACTTTAAGGGCTACGATCCCGAAGCGACCTCGTGGGGAGGAGACCAGTGGGGGCAGAATATTTTCTTTCACCAATACCCCAATCCACGCACGTTCACCTTGGGTACCAGTTTCCAATTTTAAACGATAATATACGAGATTATGAAGAAGTTAATCACCATTATAGTTGCCGTAGGGGCGTTGGCAACTTCCTGCTCGGATTTTCTTACGGAAATACCGAAAGATGAGATAGCCCCCAGCCAGTTTTTCAAGAATCCCGACCATGCCTATAACGCTGTCAATGCGCTTTACCGTTCCGGCCTGCCTTCGCTATTCAGCGGTGGGGTGTATTCCGGTTCTCGGATCATGTTCGGACCCTACACGTCGGGGCTGATCGATAATGAATATAAGGGGCAGGAAGTGCATGTACAGCACGCCCAGCAATTAACCATGAATGCGGTCAACATGTCGAGCTATCTCGGCGGGATATGGCGGGATCTTTACCTCGGCATATCACGGGCGAACAACGCCATCAAATATGTACCCACAACGCCCGGTCTGGCCGAGGCAGAAGCCAATAAGCTACTGGCCGAGGCACGGTTTTTCCGGGCATTGAACTATTATTACCTGGTCCGTTTCTTTGGTGGCGTGCCGTTGATCACCGAGCCTTATGAGAGCTTGGATAACCTCTATGTGGCACGTGCTGCTGTTGGCGATGTATATGCCTTAATCGTGGAGGACCTTCAATATGCCGTGCAGCCGGGTATCCTGCCCAATACGACCATGGATGGCAATGGAAACCGCATCACCCATGGCATCGCCAAGTCTTTGCTGGCCGAGGTTTACCTTACCATGAGCGGTTATCCGCTCCAAGCCAACCACTATGCGGATGCAGCCCAACAAGCCCGCTCATTAATCAACGACGGCGTCTTTAGCCTTACGCCACACGACCGGGATGGGTCAGGGAACGTTATTCCTACGGCGAGCGCCTATAACAAAGCGCGGTTGGCCGATCACCTACCCAACGAACACATCTATTATTTCGAGTACACGGTAGGCATTGCTACTTCGGGGTACGCACAGTGGGCGTTCCCCACGAATATTTCCCCCGAATTGGAATACGCCATCGCCAACAATGCCTATGCACCTACGGCGGATCTATTGGCTGCCTATAGCCCGACCGACGATTTGCGCGGACAGGAGAAGCAGTATTTCCATTCTTCGTTTACGCGGGCAAACGGTACGGTAGTCAATTTCCAGGAAGCTCCGTATCTTTGGTATGACGAGCAGGCCGCATTTGAAACAGCGACGTCAGAAAAGGATTTACCCATCTACACGTATGCCAATGTACTGCTCATCGCTGCCGAATCGATCGCCCTATCCGAAGGGGTCACGGCTGAGGCCATCGATTACCTCTCGCAGGTGCGGGCTCGTGCTTATTGGAAGCAGTCGGCCGAACAGGTCAAGGCGAGTTTGGCCGGTTTAACGCCGCAGCAGTTCGTGGCCGAAGTATGGAAGGAACGGCTGCGCGAACTGATTTTTGAATTCCACGTTTGGTTCGATATACAGCGCACGCGGCAATTCCCGGTCACAGACAATGGGCAGATCAACTTCGTGGATGTAGTGGGGCATCGCAACGCTTTTGATGCCACCTATACGGAAGACCATTTATTGTACCCCATTCCGGATGATGAGATACAGCGTAATCCTGCGCTCGAACCAAATCCGGGTTACACCGAGTAAACGGAGGTTAGTAGATGAAGAAAACGATGTATTTATCGAGCGTCTTGGCCGCGGTCCTGTGGTCGACGGTCCAATTCGCTTTCGGCCAAAACCATACCATCTGGCAAATCGGGCAGCAGGACGGCTCGCCGGATGGTATGGCGCTTGCGCCGGATGAATATTCCCAATTCGTGGGGCATGATTTCGGTTACGAAGATCGCTTTTTTCTCGTAGGCCATTCTTCGCCCGAAAGCGATTGGCCGTACGTACTGCCGGGCCCGGCCAACGGCTGGGGAGGGACAGGCCGAACCGCGGGGATACGCTCGCATGTCCTTCAAGCTTATTTCGTGATGAAGGAAACCCCTCCACATGGGGCTTGCAAGTTGGTCGTCGGTATCCTCGATACGGAACAACAGGCACCGCCATTACTGAAAGTTACGGTAAATAACCAGTCATGGACCCGCCAATTGAGCGGCGGAAGCGGGAGCGAAGAACCCCAAGGACCGTATACACCTGCCGACACCCAGCATGTTGTCATCGATTTACCGGCGGGAAGCATAAAGGCCGGGTATAACGAGATCAAGTTAACCACGCTCATCGGTGGCTGGTTGGTGTTTGACAACATACGTCTGGAGGGCCCCTCGGATGCACGTATCGCCGTTCCGGGCGATGCCTTGGTAAAGCGGGTGGCAGCGGCGGAATATGAAGTGACGCAAGATGGCCAGCGCTATCAGCCCCTGCTCATCGATGTGGCCCATGTGAAGAACAGTCCCGTGCTTACGGTTGAGATCGATGGTGAGGTCGCTTTTCGTGAGCGTATCGAACGTCGCGAATATGGCTTTGAAGTGCCCATGCCCCGAGTAGCTTCCCACGCAACCAGCCGTTATGCATTGTTCTTGGATGGTAAAGCAATCGACGAAGGCAAAATTGAACGCGCACCCCAGCCTTTGATTACGCCCGCCGATTATGTGAGTACCATGATGGGTACTGCACATTCGCGCTGGATGATTGCCCCAGGGCCATGGATGCCGTTCAGTATGGTGAAAATCAGCCCCGATAACCAGAACCGTGGCTGGCAGGCCGGCTATGATCCCACGTTCGAGTCGATCGGTACGTTCAGCCATATCCACGAATGGACCATGGCGGGGTTGGGTACCTTCCCGGTAACCGGCGTGCTAACTACGCAAATCGGGGACCAGTCCGATCCCGATTCGGGTTACCGTTCGCGGATAGATAAAGATTCCGAGCAGGCCCCGTTGGGCTATTACAAAGTGCACTTAACGGATTACGACATCACAGCGGAATTGACGGCGACTACCCGTGCCAGCCTGCAACGATACACCTACCACGATGCCGACACGGGCCGTATTATGGTCGATTTCACCATTCCGGCAGAATACCGCTATCAAGTGGAAGAATTGGATGTGAAACAAGTGTCTCCTTATCGGTTGGAAGGGTACAGTAAGCAGTTGTCGCCCGGGGTGTGGTCAAAAGATGCCGACCAAGCCTATACCGTTTATTTTGTGATGGAATTTGACCAACCCATTCTCCGCGCGGGGAATTGGTTGAATGGGCAGGTTGAAACCAAGGATGAACTGCATGCAACGGCGATAGAAACAGCAGGGATGTATGTCGAGTTCGATACGAGGCAGTCGCCCGCCGTTCAGGTACGCACTGCGATTTCGTATGTGAGTACAGCAAATGCCGCTGCTAATTTGGAGACAGAAATTTCGCAACCATTCGGCTGGGACTTCGATGCCGTGCGCGAGCACCAGCGCGACGTATGGAATGATCTGCTGGCGCGTGTCAAAGTCACTGGCAACGACCGTCGGGAGAAAATGCGGTTCTATACGAACATGTACCGTAGTTTGGCCAGCCGGAACATCTTCAGCGATGTGGACGGAAAATGGCGGGATGCGGATGAACGCATCCAACAGTTTAGTAATGCGGATGACGTCGCATTGGGTTGTGATGCGTTTTGGAATACCTTTTGGAACCTCAACCAATTCTGGAATTTAGTAACGCCCGAATGGTCGAACCGTTGGGTGCGCTCCCAACTGGCCATGTACGATGCGAACGGTTGGCTGGCCAAGGGACCCGCCGGAATGGAGTATATCCCGGTGATGGTCGCCGAGCACGAAATCCCGTTGATCGTAGGGGCTTACCAAATGGGTATCCGTGATTTCGATGCCCAGAAAGCATTCGAAGCCGTCTACAAAATGCAAACCACACCTGCCGAACGCGTGGCTGGCGGTTTGGCGGGCAACCGCGATTTGGTGACTTACCTCAAGCACCGCTACGTACCCTATGACGAGGGCCGGTTTTCCAATTCGTTGGAATATAGCTATGATGACTGGACCGTCTCCCAATTTGCCAAATCATTGGGAAAGCAGGCCGAGTACCGGCAATTTCAGGAACGGGGTCAATGGTGGCGCAACGCGATAGACCCGGCCACGGGGTATGCGCGCATGAAAGACGCCGCGGGTAATTGGTTCCCTGATTTCGATCCGTTCAAATCGGGCGCCAATAAGCACTATGTGGAAGGTAATGCATGGCAGTTGACCTATTTTGTGCCACAGGATATCCCCGGCCTGGCAACGCTCATCGGCCGCGACACGTTCATCAACCGGTTGCAGTGGGGGTTTGAGGAAAGCTATAAATGGCGGTTCAACGGCCCGAACGACCAATACTGGGACTATCCCGTGGTACAGGGCAACCAACAGTCCATGCATTTTGCCTATCTATTCAATTGGGTGGGCAAACCGTGGCTTACACAACACTGGAGCCGGGCCATCATGGACCGCTACTACGGATACGGCGTTTCCAACGCCTATCTCGGCGATGAAGACCAGGGACAGATGAGTGCGTGGTTTGTGATGAGTGCGTTGGGATTATTCCAGATAGACGGCGGTGCCCGGGAAAATCCCATCTATGAAATCGGAAGTCCCATTTTTGAACGCGTCGATATCGACCTCGGTGAGCGCTTCGGGCGAGGGAAACGCTTTACCATAACAGCTAAAAATACCTCCAAGAAGAATCGCTATGTCCAACAAGCCCGGCTCAATGGAAAGCCCTTAGCGAATTGTTGGTTCCCCGCATCCGAATTGCTTAAAGGCGGGCAGCTTGAACTAGTTATGGGGCCCGAGCCCAATACCGAGTGGGGTGCAACAGTCCCACCGCCTGTGAGTAACTAGGCGACTAAGTAAGAAATAGACAAACACGGACATACAATGAAGAGTACGTTGGTTTTAATGTTGTCAGTTGGGTTTGGCATGGCCGCATGCGGGCCCCATTCGCCTGCCGACCGTGCGTTGGCTACCCAAATCAGCCAAGATACCTTGATGCAGACGGTTAAATCCATGGCGCGGGCGACCGTGGGCTCGGGATTCAATGCGGGCGACGGATATGCCGAAGTATGGATACGTGATTACAATACGTTCATCACGTTGGCCGCCGAGCTACACCCCGCTGAAACCATCAAGGAGAACCTCCGCGTGTTTTTCCGCCTGCAAGGCGAAGACGGCAATATCGTCGACGGCTTCGTGCCTAAAGAACAAGCTCAAGCCGCGGGCGGGGGGTATGCCTATATCTATTCCGCATTGGAACCCCATTATGCCGGGCATAAGAATACGGTAGAAACCGATCAGGAAAGCTCGTTGGTGCAGGCGGTTTACAAATACATTTCAAAGAGTGGCGATAAGGCCTTTTTGCAAGACACCGTGGGCGGGCAAACCGTTGCCCGACGCATGGAGCGGGCCATGGATTTTCTTATGGCACATCGGTACGACCGGACGTATGGTCTGCTGTGGGGTGCTACCACGGCCGATTGGGGTGATGTGCAACCCGAGCATCCCTGGGGTGTTTACCTCACCGACAACACGCATTATGCCGTTGATATCTATGATAATGCCATGTTTTTGATTGCGCTTGACAATTTGATGGAGCTAATCCCAGATACGAGGCCGAAGTGGAGCACGATCCGTGACGAGCTTGTTAAGCGTTGCATGGCCCACCTGTGGGATAACGAGCGTGAAAAGTTCATCCCCCACATCTACTTGGATGGTTCGCCTTTCCCCGATGGATTCGATGAAATGGCAGTCTACTACCATGGTGGCACGGCAGTGGCCATTGAAGCGGGCTTGTTGTCAAAAGCACAGGTGAAGCACGCGCTCGATCGGATGGTGGCCAACGTCCAGCAATCCGGTGCCGCAACCATCGGGCTTACCTTATATCCGACCTACCCCGAAGGCAGTTTTAAAAACAAGGGCATGTACCCTTATGGCTATCAGAATGGGGGCGACTGGGATTGGTTTGGCGGCCGGATGATTCAACAACTTATCCACTACGGTTTTGTGGCCGAAGCGTATGAACAAGTACAGCCTATGCTGCGCCGCGCTGTTGACAACCACGGTTTCTATGAGTGGTATACCGTAGATAATCTGCCTAATGGCTCGGGAACTTTCCGTGGGGCTGCGGGGGTGCTTTATGATGCTATCGTTTTGTTTGAGGGGTTTGCTGCTGCGAATCATTGATTCGCCTCGGTAAACGTGCTGCAATGGCGGGCACGGGTCGTTGATCTCAACGGTTCGCCATGCATTGCTATATGTATTATTGCGTAATTTAATTTTTTTTGTGAATGGAAAAGGAAAACGGTGAAACGGAAACAATGGCGTTGAATGCCTCTGCGACATGGAGAAACACGAAACAGGAAATCATGCCTGCCACGGTACGGGCAACGGATAAGAGCGGTTACGCCATCTATCCCTCCCATCCGTTGGAAGATGGGACAATCTACAATGGTTATGAGCCATTGGCCCAATGGATCATCCAGCAAAAAACGGTGGTCATAGACGGCTATGTCGGGAATTTTTGGAGTCGTATCATCGATGAGTTAACCCTAGCGTTTAAAACGCAGGGAACCGAAGTGAACTGGTACGTGATGGATGATTTCTTGAAGCCGGAGGCCACGATCGAAAAGCTGGTGCAGCCCTTTTTGGGTGCTGAAGATTCGGTATGGGGCACGAAGACGTCGCTTCAGCTAGCCGATTTCTACCAAATGGATGCCTTGGCAGCGCTTAAGCCCAACCCCGATTTTCCCGTCAACATCCTCATCGGAACAGGGGCTGCTTTGAGCGGATGGGAAACCCCTGCGATATACATCGATTTACCCAAGAATGAATTGCAACATCGCATGAATGCCGGTTCGATTACCAATTTGGGAAAATCGTCCCCCGAAAAGCCGGCAGCGATGTACAAACGGTTTTACTTTGTAGACTGGGTGGTTTGTAACCAGCATAAGGCATCCATGCTTCATCGGGCGGCTGTGTTGGCTGATGGGCAAGGGGTCGACTGGATGACGTGGGCTTACACACCGGATATCCATAAAGGTCTAAAGACGCTGGCGGAATCGGTGTTCCGGCCGCGCCCATGGTTTACGCCGGGCTCTTGGGGCGGACAGTGGCTCATGGAGCATATCCCGCAAATCAGTCCGGAAGAACCCAACTACGCTTGGTCGTTCGAACTCATTGCTCCTGAAAACGGCTTGGTTTTCGAACGGAATGGTGTCCGATTGGAAGTATCCTTCGACTGTTTGATGATACTTGCCGGAGCACAGGTCTTGGGTAAACACCATGCGCGGTTCGGCAATGCGTTCCCCATCCGGTTCGATTTTCTCGACACGTTCGATGGCGGTAACCTGTCCATCCAATGCCACCCCTCGCTACCCTATATCCAGGAACATTTCGGTGAGGCGCTCACGCAGGATGAGACCTACTATATGCTGGATTGTGCGCCGGATGCGAAGGTTTACCTGGGCTTTCAAGATGATATCGATCCCGCTGCCTTCAGGCAGGAATTAGAACACAGTTTGGCCAACGATACCGAAGTGGCGATTGAGCAATATGTACAGTCATTCCCGGCCAAAAAACACGATCTGTACCTTATCCCAAACGGCACAATACACAGTTCCGGGCGGGACAATTTGGTGCTTGAGATCAGCGCGACGCCCTATATTTTTACCTTCAAGATGTATGATTGGTTGAGCAAGGACCTGAATGGCGACCCCCGGCCGATCAATATCGAGCATGCCTTCAATAACCTGCAGTTTGACCGGAAAGGGCAACGGGTACCCCAAGAGCTTATTGCCAAGCCGTACGTCTTGGAACAGGGTGCCGGTTGGAAAACCATCCATTTACCCACGCATGCAGCACATTTTTACGACGTGCATCGAATCGAGTTTGAAAATGAGGTGACTGTGCAAACCCGTCAAGCTTGCCATGTGATGATGTTGGTGGAAGGCACGGAAATAAGGGTACGGATCGGCAATAAAGAAACGGTATTCCAGTATGCGGAAACATTCGTTATCCCGGCAGCGGTATCCCAATATACGCTGATCAACACCAGCGGCGCAACAGCCAAGGTAGTGAAAGCATTTGTAAAAGATGACGATGAAACAACACCGTAAATTACCCAAAATCCTCTGGTGGGCCTGTGCCGTTGCGGCACTGGGAGGCTTCCTGTTTGGATTTGATATGGCGGTCGTATCGGGGATACTGCCATTCGTTGCGAAGCAGTTTTCGCTTTCAGCGTTCCAGCAAGGCTGGTTTGTTTCCTCGGCGCTGGTGGGATGCATAGCGGGGGTGGCGGTGTCGGGCGAACTTGGCGACCGGTACGGCCGGCGCCGGGTACTGGTGTTGGCCGCTGTTTTATTCCTGGCATCCGCCTTGGGGTGCGGGTTGCTGCCTACGTTTCAAACGATTATCGTGGCGCGTATCCTAGGGGGCGTTGGCGTGGGTATTGCATCCAGCATGGTGCCGCTGTACATTTCCGAAATCGCGCCGGCCAACATTAGAGGGCGGTTGGTGACTTACTACCAATTGGCTGTTACATTGGGTATCTTGGTGGCGTATCTTAGCAACGCTTTTTTGGTGCAGGCCCTATCCGGTGCGGAAGCGTTATCGGGCTGGATCGGCGTATGGTTCCAACAAGAGGTGTGGCGCGCGATGTTTATCGTGGGTGCTTTGCCTGCACTGGTGTTCCTGCTGGGGTTATTGGGCATTCCGGAAAGCCCGCGATGGCTGCTGCAAAAGGGACGGGTAGCCGCGGGGACGGCATTGCTCACCCGGTTCGTGGGGGAAGCAGAAGCTACAGCTGACGTACAAAGCAGGCAGCGGCAACAGGGGCAATATCGGGCTTCTTACCGCGATTTGTTTTCACCGCGGTTGCGGAAGCCGCTCCTCTTGGGGTTGCTGCTGCCGTTCTTTTCACAGTTCTGCGGCATCAACGCGATTATTTATTATGGTCCAAGTATACTGAACGACGCGGGCGTAAGCTTATCAAACTCCCTGCAAAGCCAGATCATCTTTGGTGCAGCCAACCTCGCCTTTACATTAATCGCGGTTTGGAAGGTTGATCGGCTGGGTAGGCGGCCGCTCTATTTGATCGGTACCGCGGCGGCGGCACTGAGCCTAACGGCGGTCGGCGCGTGCATGTATACGGAAAACACACAGGGTTTGCTATTGCTGCTCTCGGTCGTCATATTCTTGGCGAGCTTTGCTTTTTCAATCGGCCCCCTCAAATTTGTGGTCGCAGCCGAGATTTTCCCTGCCCATATCCGCGGCAGGGCGATCGCGCTCAGCATCATGGTCATGTGGGTGGCCGACACCGTCATCGGGCAATTGACCCCCGTTTTGCTTGAAAGCATCGGCGCGGGTTTCACCTTCTGGTTTTTCGCGTTTTGGTGTATACTCGCCTTTGTGGTGGTTTACCGGCTATTGCCCGAGACCAAGGGGAAGACGCTAGAAGAGATACAGGATGGTTGGTCGGTAAAAGACGAACAGATACATTAATTTAAGAGGGCGACGAAACCTAGGGTACGACTTTCTACCCAAAGAAGTTATAGGGTTTGCCAAACTCTACACCATACGATTTCTTATATTCTGTTATGAAAAGATAATATCTTTTTTTCGCTTCTTCCGTCAACTTCATCCGGTTCATCGCTTTAATGAGCATAGCCAGGGCTTCCTCATTAAAAGGGTCGATTTCAAATAGGGCCTCAGCAAACGCGATGACACTCGTATGCTCATCGGCCTTATAACAGTTGTGCATTCCATATATAAGAGCGGATTCCACATTAGATTCGATGTGTTGCTTAAACGTATCGAATAGAGGTAGATCGTTGTTTTTGAGAAATTTGCCCCGAGCTGGCCGTTTTGTGAGGGCAACAGCTGGCACTGGAGTTTTTGCGTGTTCCACGATCCGCAGGGGTTAATCGATCTGATGGGTGGAGATCATATGTTCAATACGATGATGGATTCCGTGTTCATCGTGCCCAGCAACGAAGGGATGAAAAGCCGGCGGATGATCCATGAAATGCGGGAAATGCAGGTCATGAACATGGGGCAGTACGCGCACGGCAACCAGCCCATCCAGCACATGATTTATTTATATAATTACTCCAAACAGCCTTGGAAAGCGCAATATTGGGTACGGGAAGTGATGGATAAGCTCTATTCGCCAGCAGCCGATGGTTACTGTAGCGACGAAGATAACGGTCAGACGTCCGCATGGTATGTGTTTTCTGCATTGGGATTCTACCCGGTATGCCCCGGGTCGGACGAATATGTTATCGGCTCACCGCTTTTCCGGAAGGCAACATTGCATTTGGAGAACGGAGAAACGGTTACCATCTCAGCACCAAATAACCAGCCGCAAAACCGTTATATCGAATCGTTGGCGGTCGATGGTAATCCGTATACCAGAAATTACGTCGCGCATGAAACGCTGACCGCAGGTGCTGATCTTGTTTTCACCATGGGAAGTAACGCCAATACGTCACGCGGAACCGCGGATGAAGACGCCCCTTATTCGTTTTCAGATGTAAAGGAATGAGGATGCCCGGAAATACCTAGCGCAATGTTCATTGCTTATATTTCGCAATGTATTCGCTGGGCGACATACCAAATTGCTTTTGGAAGTTGCGGCCGAAATGGGTCTGTGAGCTGTATCCCACACGATAGGATACCTCGTAGATTTTATAGCGGCCTTCGCTGAGCAGTTCAGCCGCTTTCTTTAGACGGGCTACATTGATAATGTCATTGGGCGTCAAATCGGATATCGCCTTGATCTTGCGGTATAAGGTGGGTCGGCTCATATGCATCTTTTCGGCGAGGTGCTCCACGTCGAACCCCACTTCACCCATATGCTCATGGATCAACGCGTTTAGTTCTTCCAAGAAAAGCTCGTCGGCCTTGGTGTGTGCCATGGAGTTGATGTGCGCCAAGGGTG
>CAZTJY010000012.1:0-20835 GCA_964613725.1 uncultured Parapedobacter sp.
TATCTTTGTTCTTTGTATCTCCTGAATCACTGTCCCATCCTTCCCAAGGGGTGCCCCGGGATTCTAAAAGCGACACGGGTATGTCTTGGTCCCAAAGGTATTGTTGCCCACCTTCGTGGCTGCTGTGTTTAAACGCGTATGTGATAGCCTGTTGCTCGAACGCCCGTTTGCTTTCGCCCATAACATGACGCATCAGTTCGAATGCCCGATCATCCATGAAAGGTCCCACGAGTATCCACAGCATCGGGTTAATTTCCCGTTGCGCCGCGTGCCGTTCGTATGCGTAGTCAGTCAATGCATGGGCCAACCGCATATTATTGCGCCTCTTCAGACCGATGATGTGTGGAATATCTTCCTCAGTAAAAAACGCTTTTAGCACCAGCTGATTCCAAGCATCTTCATCCAAATAATAAGCTGGATATGCGTTGTTTACCATGACGGCGTGTCGCACATGACCGATATTGCTCCGAATGCCTTCTTTGCAGCGGGGTAGCCAAGCTTCAGGGTAATGATAAATCGACAACCCCGAGTAGAGCGCTGCCAATTCTTCCATATCGCCATACTTGAACAACCGCTCAATCAACTGCATATAGTTGGTTTCATCGAGCTTGGGAATACATGCTAACACCCACACCCGTGCGAGCCTGACAGTTGTCCATCCCTGAACGATCAGCGGAAGCCCATGCGTGCATTTAAGTGCTTCGTTGAGGGAAACCAAGGAAGGCTTGTTATCTGATTTCAGTTCCCGCATCAACGACGTAAATATCCGAGCAACCAAGCCCGGGTCTGGGTCGACCGCAATACGTTCCACCTGAGATGACAACCATTGCCATGCCGATGGGTGCAAGTGCGACTTCAAGGCGCGACCGATGCCATCGCCGATGTTAACATCGCTTGTATTTACGTCCACAGTATCCCCCTTTCAGTGAAAAAATTGTGCAATCCACAAAATTACGATTTTTGTGCGCTTCGTCAAGCCCGGGTATCCCATCCTTTGTCACAAAACCGTTGAGATGTCGGATATGGTCCTTTGCGGGAACCTATACCAGCCGGCGATAGCGGGTTTGGATTTTATTTTGGATTTGACTATCTTAGCCTGTCACCAATAACTTCCTCATGCTTCGAATCATATTCATTGGATTGACACTGTTGTTGAGCGGACAGTTGGGCGCGCAAGAGTTATTCCAGGACCAACAAAACAAGATTATCCCGTCCGTCATCGAAGAACCGGTATTGCAGGCGTTGTCACACTACCCCGAGCTAAAGGAAACTTCTATCCACTTTGTTTTCACCAACAAACTGGAAAAATCCATCATGGCCGCGAGACCGACCATCGGGTCACTGTTTAAGAAAAGACGAAATCGGACCTATAAGGTGTTGATCAACCCGGCATTCAAACTGGATTACGGAAAGGAATCCATCCATCAAATTCCAGACAGTGTACTGGTTGGTTGGCTTGGACATGAGCTCGGCCATATCATGGATTACGAACACAAAAATACGTGGGAAATTATCGGGATGGGCATTTCCTATTCGCTATCCCGAAATTATATCCGTAAGGCCGAACGCGTTGCCGACGCCCACGCGGTGAACCGCGGTATGGGGGCTTATCTCGTAACGAAAAAAGGGTTCATCCTAGACCACAGCGAACTCCCGCAAGCTTACCGCGATAAAATCGAAGCACTCTATCTTTCGCCCGAAGACATCGGAAAATTGGTCGCGGATCTGGAATCTGAAAATACCGATGAGCAAACGGAATTAATGGATGACGGAAAGGCAAGTTAGGAAGGCAATCCAGAAATCCATGGGAAAGTGTACCGGGTAATAACTAACTTAGCCCCCACTAAAAACCAGCACATGCAACGATTACTAGCAGTATCCGTATTGTCTTTATGGCTTGTGTTTCCGGCAGGCGCCCAATCCTTAGCGCAGCGAATAGCCACAGCCTTCCGCACATTTGAAACCCACGAGAGCCTGACCAATGGAACGGCGTCGCTAACGGTCATCAATGCAAATACAGGTGAAGTGGTGTTTGCCGAAAACGAACAACTGGGTATGGCCCCCGCTTCGACCCTGAAAACAGTGACCGCTGCCGCTGCCTATTATACCCTAGGCGCCGACCATACGTTTGAGACCATGCTCTATTATGTAGGTCAAATCGACGCTTCTGGCACCTTGAAAGGAGATTTGGTCATCCAAGGATCGGGCGACCCCTCTTTGGGCAGTGATCGTTTCCCCCAAACAACCGACACTAAGTTACTTACGGCTTGGATACAAGCTATACGAGGGACAGGTATCCGAAAAATTGAAGGCCGGATTATCGCGGATGATCGACTTTACAATGGACAAACGGCACCGAGGGGTTGGACATGGCAAGATATGGGTAATTATTACGGGGCCGGCGTTTCGGCACTCAACTGGCGTGAAAATTCGGTGGGCATCAATTTTGTCGCGGGCACATCGCCCGGCGCGGCGACGCGGATAACGAACACCACGGCTGACCTCAGTTATTTGCAACTGGTCAATGAAACAACCACCGGAAACAAGGGTACCGGCGATCGTGTGTATGCTTTTTCGGCGCCGTATTCCAGCCGTATTTACCTCAGGGGTACATACGGCCTGGACCTAAAAAAAACAATCTATCTTTCACTGCCGGACGGCGCATACGATGCTGCCCATCAACTACGGGGCGCGTTGCTTCGGGATGGAATTGCCGTAGACGGCATGCCTACCACAACCCACTTACTCCTATTGGCGGGAAGCGATTTACCGAGCGGCGGCACCACCATCTATACACACCGTTCCCCAGCGCTCAGTGAGCTCATCTATTGGTTCAATCAGAAGAGCATCAATTTATACGGCGAGGCGCTCTTACTCGCCATGGCGAAACATCAATCGGGGAAGATAACCACGCGCGATGGGGCGGAGATGCTCCAAGAGTTTTGGTCGGACAGATTGGCCCTCCCCTCCAGCGAGTTAAAACTCATGGACGGCAGCGGGTTATCGCCCGAAAACCGAATCACCACCAATGCCCTGGCGCACATATTGACGTCGATAAAGGGTGAACCTTGGTTTGCTAGTTTTTTTGAAAGCTTACCCACTTACAACGGGATGAAGATGAAAAGTGGAACGATTGGCGGCGTGCTGGGCTATGCAGGGTACCAATCTAACAAAGATGGTACACCATTGGTGTTTTCACTCTTGGTGAATAATTATAATGGTGCAGCCGCACCGATGCGACGGCGGATGTTTCAATTGTTGGATGTACTGAAATGACCAAATAATCCTACCTTTGCACCGAATTACTGGCTGAAAGCTGCACACGCACAAAAACCAATAAAACATGAATAAAACGAATCGGAAGCAGGACGCCCTTGACTACCACGCCAATGGAAGACCGGGTAAAATAGCCGTTGTACCGACGAAACCCACGCAGTCACAACGGGACCTCTCACTGGCTTACTCGCCGGGCGTAGCCGAACCTTGCCTACGGATTGCCGAACATAAAGAAGATGCCTATAAATATACTGCAAAGGGTAACTTGGTTGCCGTAGTCAGTAACGGCACCGCCGTATTGGGACTGGGCGATATCGGTCCGGAAGCCGGCAAGCCCGTTATGGAAGGTAAGGGACTACTATTCAAGATATTTGCTGACATCGATGTTTTTGATATTGAGCTAGACACCAAAGATGTTGATGAATTTGTTCGTATTGTTAAATGCTTGGAACCAACCTTCGGCGGTGTCAACCTAGAGGATATCAAAGCGCCGGAGTGCTTTGATATTGAACGCAGGCTCAAAGAAGAGCTGAACATACCCGTGATGCACGACGACCAACACGGCACGGCAATTATTTCGGGAGCAGCACTGATCAATGCCTGTGCGCTGCAGAAAAAGAAACTGGAAAAGGTCAAAATTGTCGTAAACGGAGCTGGCGCCGCGGCGATATCCTGCACACGGATGTACATCGCTTTAGGTGCCCGAAAGGAAAACGTGGTGATGCTCGACAGTAAGGGTTGTATTCACCAAGACAGACCAGACCTGGATACGACAAAAGCCGAATTTGCGACGACAAAGAAAATTGCATCGCTAGCCGATGCACTTAAAGGTGCCGATGTATTCATCGGATTATCCAAAGGAGACGTGGTTACGGCCGACATGTTGAAGACCATGGCAAAAAACCCTATCGTTTTCGCCATGGCTAACCCCAATCCCGAAATTGCCTATCCGCTAGCGGTGGAAACCCGCAAAGACGTCATCATGGCGACCGGCCGTTCCGATTATCCCAACCAAGTAAACAATGTACTCGGATTCCCTTATATTTTCCGTGGTGCATTGGATGTACGAGCTACGGCCATCAATGAGGAAATGAAGATTGCGGCGGTAATGGCAATTGCCGAACTTGCCAAGCAACCTGTTCCGGAAGCCGTAAACCAAGCTTATGACGCACAAAACCTGAAGTTCGGCCCGGATTACATCATTCCGAAACCTACCGACCCGCGGCTCATTACCGAAGTAGCCCCGGCTGTTGCACAAGCAGCCATCAACTCAGGCGTAGCGCGTAAACCGATTACCGATTGGGACAAATACCGCGAAGAATTGCGGCAACGGTTGGGCCAGGACGACCGTATTATGCGGAACTTGAGCGACTCTGCTAAACGCAACCCTAAACGCGTGGTATTTGCCGAAGCAGACAATTACAAAACCTTGCGTGCGGCACAAATTGTCAAAGAAGATGGCGTAGCGATTCCCATCCTGCTAGGTAACAAGAAGAAAATACAGCAGCTGATTGACGACAATCTACTGGAACTGGCCGACGTCCCCATCATCGACCCGGTGGAAGAAAAAGGAGGGGAACGCTACCAGAAATATGTAGACTTCCTATATGCCAAACGGCAACGGCGGGGCGTTTCCTATTTGGATGCCCAGAAACTCATGCTCGATAGGAATTACTTTGGGGCGAGCATGGTGCAGTTCGGCGAAGCCGACACCCTCATTTCGGGACTCACGAAAAATTATGCAACTGCCATTCGGCCTGCACTACATGTCATCGGCACCCAACCGGGAAGTAAACTGGCGGGGATGTATATGATGCTGACGCCGAAAGGGCCCGTTTTCTTTGGCGACACGACAGTAAATGCGAATCCGACGGCCGAGGAATTGGTAGACATTACGGTATTGCTCCACGAAACCGTAACGAAAATGAACATTACGCCACGTATCGCGTTACTTTCATATTCCAACTTCGGCTCGAATAGCGGCGAAGTGCCAGACAAAGTGCGCAAAGCGGCCCAGATACTCCACGAATCACATCCCGAAATACGCGTAGATGGTGAAATGCAGGCAAACTTCGCTATGAATAGCGATTTGCTGGCGTCTAATTTCCCATTCAGTACGCTGAATGGGTCGCCCGCTAACACGTTAGTGTTCCCCAACCTCGAATCGGGTAACATCGCGTATAAACTGTTGCAGGAAATCGGTGGCGCGGAAGCAGTAGGCCCTATTCTCCTGGGCATGAATAAGCCTATGCACATCTTACAACTAGACAGCTCGGTGCGCGAGATCGTGAATATGGTCACTATTGCCGTGGTCGATGTGCAGTCGCGGGAACCTCAAACAAGTAAACCGGCCAATAACCAGAAAAAGAAAATAACACGACATGTATGAATACCTGAATGGCAAGCTGGTGTATAAAGCCCCCACGCACGTGGTGCTCGATGTGGGTGGCGTGGGCTACCATATCCACATATCGCTTAACACCTACGCACAGATAAAGGATAACGAACATTGCAAATTGTTCATCAGCTTCCAGGTACGGGAAGACGCACATACTCTCTTCGGGTTTGCGGAAGAAGGGGAACGCCGGTTATTTGAACACCTCATTTCGGTCTCCGGTATCGGTCCAAACACCGGTCGGATGATTCTTTCGTCGATTACGCCCGAGGAAATACAATCGGCCATCATACAAGGCAACGTTCCCCTCATCCAACGCATCAAAGGGATAGGTCCGAAAACGGCGCAACGGATGGTACTTGAATTGCAAGACAAACTAAAAAAACAGGGCCCCGATGCGTTGACCGTAGTGCACCGCCACCAAAGTGTGCCCGAAGAGGCGTTGAGTGCATTGGTGATGCTAGGGTTTGCCCGCGCACAGGCCGAAAAGGTGCTCTCCGGTATTCTTCGGGGTAATCCAGACTTGACTGTGGAAGCGCTGATTAAGGAAGCACTGAAAAAACTTTGAGGTTTTTTATATAACTTGGCCGCGTAAATTGCTATTTCGCGTATTATAAATAACGTCTACTTGGAAAGAACGATACGATTCCGTCTTTTGTTACTGCTCTTGCCGCTACTTATTGTGGCTGTAAATGGACGTGCGTGGTCACAAGTGCGCGATTCGCTGAACAAAGACAGCGTAAAACTTCGATACCCGATAAACGACCTACCCTTCCTCAACCTTTACCAAAAAAAGCAACCGGTTGATCTGGGCACCCCATCAAACATTGAGCGCGAAGTGGTGTTCGATCCGATTACCCGCCAATACATTATCCGTGAAAAGTTAGGAAATCGATTATACCGGCCTCCGCAATACCTCACTATCGATGAATATCGGACGTTTGAAGGCAACCTGCTGAAGCGAAATTATTGGCGCCAGCTTTCAGATCAACAGCTCACCGATTATCGGCAGGATCGATTAATACCCACCATCTATGTGCAAAGTGAGGCTTTTGAAAAAATCTTCGGCGGCAATACCATCGATATCATCCCGCGCGGGAGTGCCGATATCAGCATTATGGCACAACGAAACAAAAATGCCAACCCGATGTTCAACGAGCGTCAGCGCCGACAGTGGGGATTTGATTTCGACCAGCGCATCCAGATGAATCTGACGGGCCAAATCGGCGATCGGTTGAAACTGACCACCAATTACAATACTGAGGCGCAGTTTGATTTCGAAAATCAAATCCGGCTGGATTACACCGGAAAAGACGACGACATCATTAAACGGATCGAGCTTGGAAACGTCAGTATGCCGCTTAACACCACGCTTATCAACGGCACGCAAGCATTATTTGGTCTGAAAACCCAGCTGCAGTTCGGGAAATTAAACGTAACGGGAATTTTTTCCCAACAGCGTTCGCAACAACGGGAAATTACCATCAAAAATGGCGCACAGGAAAGTGAGTTTGCACTGAAAGCAGACGAATATGAAGACAACCAACACTACTTTCTTGCCCAGTATTTTAGGGACAACTTCAATCGGGCTATGGCCTTAGCCCCCATTATCACTACGGATGTAAACATCACCCAGATTGAGGTTTGGGTAAGCAACCGCAGCAACTCGGTAGACGACTCAAGGGATGTATTGGCTTTGATGGACCTCGGCGAATATCAGCCTTACAATACAACATTGGTAACACCCGGCAGCACGCGCTACCCATCTACCGGAATTCCAGGCGAACTCAGCCAGCAAGTATCAAACAACCTCGTCCCCGCATTGAGCCAGTTTGATAATACCTTTAGACAAACGCAATCCGATGCAGCCCAGCGTTTTTTTGCGGCGACAGGACGTAACGACAACTACGCCAAACTGACTTACGCCCGGAAGCTCCGCGAAGGCACGGAATATACCGTGAACCGTCGGTTGGGTTTCATCTCGCTCAATATGCCGCTCAATAACGACCAGGTATTGGCTGTGGCTTACCGTTATACGGCCGGTGGGCGCGAGTACCAAGTGGGCGAGTTCTCAACCGACGTACCCGTGACACCCTCGCAGCCACAAATGTTGGTGGCCAAGTTGTTGAAAAACGAGATACTGAAGACCAACCTGCCGATATGGGACTTGATGATGAAGAACATCTACTCCATAGGCGCTTACGGTGTAGGGCAGCACAATTTCCGGTTCAATATTTTCCGCATCGAAGATGAAAGCGGCGTAGAACGTCCGGCGATGTATGAAGGCCAAAACACGCAAAACAAACTGTGGATACAGCTCACCGGACTCGACCGGTTGAACCCCCAGAACGCGCAACAACCCGACGGCTTTTTCGATTTCTTACCCGACATCACGATTGACCCCGAGCGTGGACGCGTCATGTTCCCATTGGTAGAACCCTTTGGTAGCGACCTGGCCAGCCAATTCCTGCCGGGAGCCGAACAGGCGCTTATCGACAAGTACACTTACCAAGCGTTATACGACTCCACAAAAGTGATTGCGCAGCAGTATTTCCCCAACCAAAACCGGTACCTCATCAAAGGGTCGTATGAATCGGAAGTGGGCACCGAATTCCAGTTGGGAGCCATCAATGTGCCGCGTGGTTCGGTTCAGGTGTTCGCCGGACCGGCCCCATTACAAGAAGGCGTAGACTTCATGGTCGACTACGACATCGGCCGTGTGCGCATCCTCAACCAAGCGCTACTGCAGTCGGGACAACCCATCCGAATCAAGATGGAAAACAACCAATTATTTGGCTTGCAGCAACGCACCATGCTCGGTGGTCGACTAGACTATGCGGTAAACGATAAACTGCATCTTGGCGGCACCATCATGAGCCTCACTGAACGCCCATTGACCCAGAAAGTAAACATTGGTGAGGAACCGATTTCCAATACAATGTGGGGACTGGACCTGGCTTATAATTCGCCCTCACGGTGGCTCACGCGGATGGTCGATAAGATTCCCTTCCTCGACACCAAAGAACCCTCGTCCATATCGTTCTATGGTGAATTTGCTCAGCTGTTACCGGGCCACCCCCGCGCCCTGAATTTTGCGGGTACGCGCAGCGGCATCACCTACATCGACGACTTCGAAAACAGCCGTTCCTTTATCGATATCAAAGGGGCATTCACTTGGCAGCTTTCGGGCACTCCCCAGCTTTTCCCCGAGGCACAATTGATGGACAATCTCCAATACGGATTCAATCGGGCACGTTTTGCTTTCTACAATATAGACCCTATATTCTACCGCGACATCAACCTCACGCCCAAAAATATCGGCGATGCCGAACTGTCTAAACACCGGGTGCGCGAAGTGCTGGAACAGGAAGTATTTCCGTTCCGCGAATCGACGACAGGGCTGCCCATTTTCCTATCGACGTTAGATCTGGCGTTCTACCCTACGATACGCGGGCCGTACAACTTTACGACAACAGGAGTAAATCCCGATGGCACATTGGCCAACCCCCGCAGCCGTTGGGGCGGCATGTTCCGCAAGATCGATGCACCTGACTTCGAGGCGCAGAACATCGAGTTCGTCGAAATCTGGATGATGGATCCATTCCTGACCAACCCCAATTCAGACGGTGGCGATTTGTATTTGAACCTCGGGAATATTTCAGAAGATATCCTGAAAGACGGAAGGAAAGCCATGGAAAACGGCATGTCCCCTTCGGGTGACCTCTCACAAATTGACCAGACCAATTGGGGGCGCGTACCCCGCAACCAACCGGTTATCCAAGCGTTTGACAATGACCCAGCGGCGCGTGCGCGCCAGGATATCGGATTGGATGGCCTCATCGATGCCGATGAGCGGGAATTCCACGGTGATTTCCTGAGCCAAATGCAAGGCTTGCTGATTCCCGATGCCGCGCAGGAATTGATAAACGACCCTTCTGGCGATAATTTCCAGTATTTCCGTGGACCTGAACTCGATGGCCAAAACGCGGGGATATTGAAACGGTATGAGCGATTCAATGGACCGGAAGGGAATTCAAAAACACCAGAACAGTCCGTGGGTGTGGAAACCTCGGCGTCTACCCTACTCCCCGATGGGGAAGACATCAACCGCGACAATAACATGAATGAGGCTGAGGAGTACTACCAATACCGGATATCGCTCCGTCCGCAGGATATGCAAGTCGGTCGGAATTTCATTTCAGACATGCATACCGCCGAAGTCGAGTTACGTAACGGGCGTAAGGAACAGGTAAAATGGTATCAATTCCGTGTCCCTCTCACCCAATTCGAGGATCGGGTGGGCGATATCCGCGATTTCAAATCTATTCGGTTCGTCCGCATGTTCATGACCGATTTCACGGACACCGCTGTAGTGCGGTTGGCGCAATTACAGCTTGTCCGGGGTGAGTGGCGCAGGTACAATGCCGAAAACAACAACGCGAAAGTCATCGCCGACCCCAGCATGGGCGCGGTACCCCTCGATAATTCAACCCTAGAAGTTGCTGCCGTGAACATTGAACAGAACGGCAATCGGCAACCTATCCCCTACGTAGTGCCTCCTGGTATTGAACGTCAACTCGATTGGGGCAATCTCAACAACAATGTACAGCTCAATGAGCAATCGCTTTCACTCGACGTAAAAAATCTTCGGGATGGCTATGGCCGAGCGGCCTACCGTACCGCAACCAACGATTTCCGCGCCTATGGTCGCCTTGAAGCCTTTATCCATGCTGAAGGCCAGTACCTGGAAGATGGTGAATTCCGGGCATTTTTACGGGTGGGCACGGACGACCAATATAATTACTACCAGTATGATATGCCATTGAAAATAACCCAACCGGGCACTCGTGATGCGGAATTGATTTGGCCGCAAGAGAACCGGATGAACATACGCATAAGCCTTTTCCAGGAAGCTAAGGAAGCGCGTAACAGGGCGACGCTAAACGGGCAACCATGGCCCTACAATGAGCCGTTCACGTTCTTCGATGGCGAAAACCGCGTGACCATATTGGGTCAGCCCGATATCAGCAAAATACGCTTCTATATGCTGGGCGTAATGAACCCCCTGCGCGATAGCGAAGTGAGTACGCCCGGAGATGACGGCTTGGATAAATCGGGGCTATTCTGGTTCAACGAACTGCGGCTCACCGATTTTGACGATAAGGGAGGTTGGGCAGCCACCGCACGGCTGAACGCCCAACTTGCCGACTTCGCAAACATTACGGTTTCAGGCAGTAAAAGTACCATTGGCTTCGGTTCGATTGAACAGCGTATCGGTGAACGGAGCCGGAGCGACGATTTGTATTTTGATCTGGTGACTAACGCTGAATTAGGCAAATTTTTCCCTACTGATTTCGGACTGCGGATACCGCTTTTCTTTAGCTATACGAGACAAGTGGGCACCCCTGAATATAACCCATTGATGCCGGATATTGAGCTCAACAGCGCATTAGCGAACTTGTCGCGTAATCGAAGGGACTCTTTGCTGCGTGCTACCCAAGACTTCACCACACGCCGAAGCCTGAACTTCACCAATGTACGCAAGATACGTACCAACATTGACAAACCGGTCCGTCCGTGGGACATCGAAAATTTCAGCGCCACTTATGCTTACTCACAAAACTATCACCGTGATTACCTCACGGAAACCGCACTACAGGAGAATTATCGGGCAGCGCTGGATTATACATTTGCCAGCAACGGCGACCTCACATTCGAACCGTTCAAAAAGTGGATCAAAAGCAAACATTTAGGTATCCTTAGCGACTTCAATTTCAACTTGATGCCGTCGCTGCTTAATTTCCGGATTGACGTAAACCGCATATATAACGAGAATACGCTTAGGGTAAATAACTCGGCGGACAATTTCCTGCCGGCCATGGGTACGCTGTACAACAAGAACTTCACGATGAACCGGATTTATGGTATCAGCTGGAATCTATCTAAATCGCTGAAACTCGATTTCAATGCGACCAATTACGCCATCGTGGACGAGCCGGATGGACGTTTAAACGGGCTCAAACGGGATACCCTTTGGGAAAACTTCTGGCGCTTGGGCCGCACCACGGATTACAACCACATGCTGAACCTCACCTATACGCTGCCCGTCCACAAGCTGCCGGGGCTGGACTGGGTGAATGTAGATGCACGTTATGGTGCACAATTCAACTGGCAAACCGAGCCCCGGCTGTCTATGCTCAGCGCCAACATCAATATGGGCAACAGCATCCAAAACTCGCGTACCATCCAAGTAAACCCGACCTTCAATATGGCTGGTCTATATAACAAATTCGGGTTCATCCGCAACAATACCGGGTTGGACGCCAGCGGCACAGCGGCGTTTTTCACGGGCTTGTTGACCAGCATCAAAAATGTCAATGCAGCATACACCCGTGTGCAGAACACCTTCCTGCCCGGGTATACGCCACGCACCAATATGTTCGGCTACGATTTCGACCACAACGCACCCGGTTGGGGCTTCCTTTTCGGGAGCCAACGCGATATCCGCCAGCGGGCCGCCGAGAACGGATGGATTACTACGGACACGTTGCAGACCCAGCTTTACATGACCTCACTCACGGAAGACCTATCTATCCGTGCAATCGTGGAACCCATCCGTGACCTGAACATCGAACTGACAGCGGTGAAGTTGAACAACCAAAACTACACCACTTCCTTCCAATATTCGACGGCGGCTAATGATTTCCAGAGCCTCACCCCGGTCACCACGGGCAACTACAGCATTTCTTACCTGACCTTAGGAACGGCGTTTAAGGACCACGATGCATTATTCCGCGAATTTGAGCGCAACCGCCAGACCATCTCCCAGCGGTTTGGCCGGATTAACCCGAATTCTACCGGAGAGACGGACGGCTATGCGGATGGTTACGACCGTACCGCCCAAGATGTGGTGGTTAACTCCTTCCTCGCCGCCTACCGCGGCAAGGATGCCCGAAGCACCAAGCTCGGCAGTTTCCCGAAGATACCGATACCCAACTGGAACATCACTTACAACGGATTGAACAACATCCCGCTGTTCAGCGAATTCCTTACGTCGTTGACCTTACGGCACGGCTACAACACACGATATTCGATCAATGGATACAATTCGCTGATTCGGTATAACGAAACCAACGGCTTCCCATCCGAACGGGATATGAATGAGAATTTCCTTCCTAAGTTCCAGTTCCAACAAATATCGATTTTCGAGCAATTCACGCCATTGATTGGCCTTGACGCACGCTTTAAAAATAACCTCACCGCCAATGCGGAATACCGCAGGGCACGGACACTGAACCTTAGCTTGCAGAACAGTCAACTGGCGATGCTCAGCGACCAGTCGCTCGTATTCGGTGCGGGCTACCGTGCCACAGGGTTCCAGATGCCCTTCGGATGGTTCAGTGGTTTCCGTATGGACAACGACCTCAATTTCCGGTTGGACATATCGCTCAATGACTTAAAAACGTTGGTATACCGGTCGGACATCAACGAGTCGGAAGTATCGGCGGGCAACAAGAGCATCTCTTACCGTCCGTCGGTTGATTATGTGATCAACCAGCGGTTCAACATACGACTCTTCTTCGATAGCAACTCCGTGCGGCCTTACACATCGCAAACATTTGCGACGTCGTACGCTAATTTCGGGTTTAACCTGCGGCTGATGCTGCAGTGATATAAAGACGAACAAACAGAGGGTCACTTCAGCAAGGAAACTTGGTACAAATCTTTCCTTCGATCAAGAAGGTTTTTCACCGTACCGTACTGGTGCACTTCTTTCAGCAGGTTGAGGTCTACATCAACCACTAGTACCATCTCCGTGTTCGGGGTGGCTTCCGCTTTGATGGCGTTCATCGGGAACGCAAAATCAGACGGTGTGAATACGGCCGATTGCGCATATTGGATGTCCATATTATTTACTTTCGGCAAATTACCGACCGCACCGGCGATGGCTACGTAACATTCATTTTCAATGGCACGCGCTTGGGCGCAATTTCTTACGCGGATATATCCATTCTCGGTGTCGGTCAGAAAAGGAACAAACAATATCTGCATCCCCTGGTCTGCAAGTATCCTACCCAGTTCGGGAAATTCGACATCATAGCAGATCAGTATTCCGATTTTTCCACAGTCCGTATCAAACACGCGCACCTCATTACCCCCCTGCATCCCATAGTATTTCGTCTCATTCGGGGTAATATGTACCTTACGGTATTCTTCGCTCCTGCCGTTTCGCTGGCAAAGCAACGATACATTATACAACTTACCTTCATCTTCAATCGCAGGCATGGTTCCAGCAATGATATTCACATTATACGATACGGCCAGTTGCTGGATATACTGCCTGATTTCGGTCGTCATGCGCGCCAGTTCACGCATGGCTTCCGTAGTGGGTAGATGGTTATAAGGTTCCATCAACGGCGTATTGAAAAACTCCGGAAAGAGTGCGAAATCGGCACCGTATCCACTTACGGCATCGACAAAGAACTCCACTTGATCGTAAAACGCCTGGATGTCCTTAAACGTGCGCATCTGCCATTGAACCAGCCCTAACCGAATGGTCTGTTTGGATGGCGATGATGCTTTCGTTTTTGGCTCGTAATAGATATTATTCCATTCCAGCAAAGTGGCGTACTCCTTGGATTCCTTATCGCCCGCGAGGTAATTTTTCAATATCTTCTTTACGTGAAAGTCATTGGCCAGTTGGAAGGTCAGTACGGGGTCGTACACTTCCTTCAGTTTGACCTTTTCGATATACTGCTTAGGCGTCAGTTCGTTTGCGTATTCATGGTATTTCGGCAATCGTCCACCCAGCAGGATGCCCTTCAGGTTCCAATGTTCACATAGTTCCTTTCGGGCATCGTAAAGCCGCCTACCTAGTCTCAGATCCCGAAACTCGGGGTGCACAAACGCTTCTATACCATATAACACATTACCTTCCGGGTTATGCGTCGAGAACGTACCCTCTGCAATGATTTCGCGGTAGGTATCGGTGATATCCGTCTTTTTCGTGTCAATGATAATGGCCAAAGCACAGGCTACCACTCGGCCATCTACCTCAACACACAGCTGCCCTTCCGGAAACAACCCGATCAAATCCTTGATGTTAGTCCTGGTCCACAAACCGCCCACGCCTCCATAGGCCTGGTTCATCGAATCGATCAGATCGTTATAATCTTTCGGTGATAATTTCCTGACTTGAATATTCATACCGTTTAAATTCGCAATCCATACGTTTGGAATGCAACGTTAAACGTAGCGAATCATTTTGAGGGCTGCAAGTGTTTTTGTCTGAAGATGCCAGCTATTCAATCAGTCGGTCTCATCGTATTCGCCCCGCAATGCATACCATCCGAAGATGCACAACCCACCCGTGATGATGGGCATAAGTATAAATGTATAAATGATGGCTGGCACCAAATCTTCAGACCGGTGACTAGAAAATTGCGGTATGGCTTGGCTTATGATCAAATAATAACCCGCAGCCAAACCAAGAAGAATCCATACCACGCCCAATATTCGTTTTATCGTGTTCATGTTTACTGTACGTTTTGGTTCTTGTTTTTGAGATAAAGCAAACCGATGATAAAGCTGACACCGGCGATAATAATGGGATACCAGAGCCCTTCGAGGTAGGGTTTTTCATTCGCCGCTGCATTGCCAGTAGCCGCCATCGCATCATTCGCTAACTGCGCCTTGGCAACCAAATAAGTGGCTACCGCCGGGAGCAAACCGCCAAAAATACCGTTGCCTATGTGGTAAGGCAACGACATGGACGTATACCGGATCCGAACAGGGAACATCTCCACCAGAAAAGCGGCGATGGGCCCGTAAACCATGGTTACATAGATGACCAATATAAATACCAGTAGCACCAGCGACACGAATGCACTCGAACCTACGTGGATATGTGCCGCAATCGTGGGTGCCGAAAAGCCCGTTTGACCGGCGGTCTTTATTTCCTCCTGTACCACCGTATGTACAGACCCGTCGGTATAAACACGCTCCATGGTGGTAATCCGTAACGAATCTTGCGTTTCGCCGTGCAGTTCGACATGTTGGCGGCTGGTATATGCATCAACCACTTCCTGTTTGTTTGCGGTATCCGTTAATTGGTAGATTCGATCGAAAATAGGGCGGTATGTGAGAATAGCCAATAACATGCCAGCCAGCATAATGGGTTTCCTACCCACCTTATCCGATAGCCACCCAAAAAACACAAAAAAGCCCGTACCAGCAAGCAATGCAGCACCGATGATATAATTGGTCTGGTCGAAGTCTACTTTACACACGCTCTGAAGGAATGACAAGGCATAAAACTGACCGGTATACCAAATGACACCCTGCCCCATGGTGGCACCGAACAGCGCCAACAGCACGAACTTAAAGTTATATTTTTTTCCAAAAGACTCTTTCAACGGATTCGTCGAAGTGTTCCCCTCGCTTTTTGCCTTCTTAAATAGCGGTGACTCGTCCATATTCCTGCGGATGAAATACGACACGACGACCATCACCGATGAAAGCAAGAATGGCAATCGCCATCCCCATTCGTCGAATGCTTCAGCAGACATGCTTCCTTTGGTAAGCATAATGACCGCGAGGGAGATAAACAGCCCGAAGGTTGCTGTGGTTTGTATCCACGATGTACGATAGCCCCGTTTTCCCGGTTCGGAATATTCTGCCACATAGGTGGCTGCCCCACCATACTCGCCACCCAACGCCAACCCCTGCAATAAGCGCAGCACAAGTACGATAACCGGTGCCGCAAACCCGATGGTTTCATAACCCGGCACCAACCCAATGGCACAGGTTGCCAGGCCCATCACCAGCAACGTCACCATAAACGTGTATTTACGGCCTATAATATCACCGAGACGGCCGAAAAACAATGCACCGAAAGGCCTTACCACGAAACCTGCGGCAAATGTGGCCAGCGTGGATAGAAATGCTGCTGTGGGATTATCCGGTGGAAAGAATTTGGTGGAAATGACAATCGCTAGGCTGCCAAAGATATAAAAATCGTACCATTCGATGAGGGTGCCCAGTGAAGATGCACCGATGACTTTCCATAGGTTTTTTTTATGGGTGGCTGTGTCGACAACGGAAGATTCTTGCATAAATAATTTCGATAATTGGTCAAAAAATATCCCATTCTTTTAAAAATGGGACACTGGGGCCTAAATTAATTACAATTATTTAATAGTGACAGGGAAAATATAAAAAACTTGTAATGCGAGAAGGGCGATTAAATACCGTAGCGCTTCAATATCTCCAGCACGGTCGGACGGATTTTCCGCAGCATCCGATCAAATCCCAAGTCGTTCGGGTGCGTACCATCTGTGGTAGCCTCGTGATCGTCACCCAGCAGACCATCGGCCGTAATGAGGTAGAGGTCATCGACCTTTCGTTGCAGTTGCGTTATTTCGTGCTTAAAATTGGCATTCTGCGCCGCTACCCGTTCTGCAATCGACCGGTTGAAGTTACCCCCTTCGCGCACGATGCTTTGGATCGCGATAATCGGCACGCCAGGGTGTCGGGCGCGGATGGTTTTCACCAGGTCGGCCGTACGCGCCGTCACCTGTTCCGGCGATGAGTTGGGAACGCAATCCAAAATAAAGGCATCCACATTCATCTGGGCAATCACCTCGGCCACTTCAAGCTCCATTTTCGCATTCCCACTTACACCGAAGTTCATAAAATGATAGCCCGTTTCACGGGAGAGCCTTGCCGGGTAGGCTAATCCCGGTCTGCTAGCGGATGCCCCGTGCACGATGCTTGATCCGTAAATCACGATGTTCTTCCCAAATGGGTCCGGTCTTGGCGAAATATCGGCGCCAGCATCAACTCCGATTTCCAGGGAGGTTGTTTCGTCATATAGCGGAAGGTATAGCAGGCACTCCTTATCGCCTGGTTCCATATCTTGTACCAGTGTATAGGCATTGCATACGTTTGTAGTCGTCCGGGCCACGCCGGCATACTGCCAGCGACCATCCCGCTTTATATAAAGGTCCAGCCCCTCAAAAGCAATTGCCGTCATGTTATCTCCCGGTTTCCGCGGACTCGTACACCACTTTGCCGCAATTTTTGTACTGTTGGTACTGAAGCTAATAGCCAGTCCGGCCGAATGGGTCAATAAACGCTTCACCGATTGCGGTAACGCAGGGAATCTTGTCGTATCGAGGCGATGGTAGAACGGCCCGCCACCGAAAGCCTTGCCAATAAGTGTGAGCTGCTGAGCGTCCGTGTAATGCAATGTATCAGAAGTTTGGGCGAATGAAGTGCCCATCATGGTCGTGAAGACCCAACATACGCACACGTATTTAATCGTTCGAATCATATTCAGATGTTTAGCTTATTAACTGGTGTTAAAAGTAAGAAAATTACCTGCGGTACCAATACGGCTTGCGGACCATCTGTACGCAATCGGGAGGACAGGGTTGGCTGTGTCCCCCCAGTACCGATACATAAAAAACCCTGCTTTCGCAAGGGTTCCATTCTTGATTGGTCGGGATGACAGGATTCGAACCTGCGGCCTCTTCGTCCCGAACGAAGCGCGCTACCGGGCTGCGCTACATCCCGATTCCGGTGAACGTGATGCAAAAGTATTACTTTCCCACGAAAAAATTCAACGCATCCCTTGCATATTCCGTTTTTTATTTAACTTTGTAAAAAAAAGTACTTTCAAATGAAGAAAGAGAAAGACTATATCGGTGATATCGCCGAAATCCGATCGATGATGGAGCGATCTTCGAAGTTCTTATCGCTCTCGGGCTGGGCGGGTGTCATGGCCGGCATCTACGCGCTAGCCGCCGCTTATGTCACCTATGCGGTGTTCGGTTTCAACCCCAGCGAAATAGCTCCGACCATCGGCGTCTCAGCAACCGGATCCTATATATCAACCCAGCTTCTAAGCTTAGCCTTTGGTACATTGCTACTCGCAATAGGTACGGCCGTTTTTCTTTCGCAACGAAAATCCAGCAAACGGGGAGAGAAGCTTTGGAACGTCACATCTCGGCGCATGATAGTCACGATGACGGTCCCTCTCATTACGGGAGGGGTATTGATCCTTGTGTTTCTTGCCAACGGGATGGTCGGCTTAGCAGCACCTTTTTCACTCATCTTTTATGGGCTGGCCCTCTATGGTGCCGGCAGCTTTACTTACGGGGCGATCAAACTTCTAGGACTGATGGAAATCGTACTCGGGCTCATTGGCACGTGTTTTATCGGGTATGGGCTAGTCTGTTGGGCTATCGGCTTTGGCGTACTGCATATTGTGTATGGGATTTACATCCATTATCGTTACGAGAAGTGAAACTAGCAATAGACGGATTATACAAGGCATTCGAAAGCCGCGTGAGGCTCGGCATCATGTCAGCACTGGCCGTGAATGACACGCTCGACTTCAACGCACTGAAAGAATTCCTCGGCGTTACGGACGGCAATCTGGCGAGCCACATCAAGGCGCTCGAAAAGGAGCAGTTCATCGGTGTTAACAAATCGTTTGTTGGCAGGAAACCGAATACGCAGTATTTTATTACCGACAATGGCAAGACAGCCTTCAATAAACACCTTAAAGCATTAGAACAGCTTATAAAATCACAAAACTAAACGAGCAACGCTTTTTTTTAATTAACAACTTTGAAAAACAAAGTCCTTTTCATATGAAAACAGAAATCAGCACCCATCTCCACGACCCCGCTCACCTGGAAGGCTTATACCGCAACGACCGCGCGGCCTTCAAGCGAGCATTCAATGACCTGCTCCCTACCCTCCAGGGCAACCCCATCGCCGACTGTTGGAACGCACGGCTGAATTACGCGGACGAGTCCATCCATTGGGGTAGCCGCAGGGAATTGTTGTTTGTCCTCGTGGCCGCCGCGATCGCCGGGCTTGCTGCGCAGTTCCCAGCGCTGTTCGGCATCGAGGAGGAGTTTTTCTACTCACGGAACATCGGCTTTATCCTATTTGTGCCGTTAGCCATGTACTTTGCGTGGCGGCACAGCCCGCCAACCGGCAAACTCGCCCTCCTGCTCGCCACCGTGCTAATCAGTTTGGTCTTCATCAACCTGCTGCCCAACGACCCTGAGAATGATGTCGTCGTGCTATCGTGCCTCCACCTTGTGCTCATACTGTGGTCTACGGTAGGCTTTGCATTCGGCGGCCAAGCGGGCGAACAGCGTACCCGGTTCCTCACGTACAATGGCGATCTATTGGTGATGATGGCGCTTATCGTCATTGCGGGCGGGATACTCAGCGCAATTACCATTGCTTTGTTTGCGGCAATCGGCCTCCAAATCGAAGATATTTATTTCCAGTACATCGTCATCACCGGTGCCGTTGCCGTGCCGTTGGTGGCTACCTACCTCACCCAATCCAACCCACAACTGGTAGGTAAAGTGTCGCCCGTCATCGCCCGGATATTCTGCCCTTTGGTTCTGGTCATGTTGGTCGTCTACCTTACGGCCATGGTCTACGGCGGCAAAGACCCCTATACCGACCGGGATTTCCTGCTCATCTTCAATGTAATGCTGATCGGGGTGATGGCCATCATCTTCTTCTCCATTGCCGGCACCTCGCCGACCACAAAAAACCGCTTGACAACAACAATCATCACGTTATTGGCAGCCGTAGCGACCGTCGCCAATGCGGTAGCGCTTTCCGCAATCCTATTCCGGATCACTGAATGGGGCATCACGCCGAACCGGGCGGCGGTACTGGGTGCCAATGTATTGGTATTGGTCCATCTTATATGGGTACTCACTAAGCTGGTCCGCGTGTTGCGTAGTGATGAGCCTATCACGGAGGTGCAGCATGTTGTTGCACGTTATCTACCGATTTATTTCGTGTGGGCGCTGATTGTTACTTTCTTGTTCCCGCTGATATTTGTTTGGTAAAGTCCGAGTGGAAGGACAGCAGGTTAAAGCACACCTTCCTTTGCTTTCCCCTACCCACGTTCGGCCATCTCGCGTTTCGAATGCGTGCTGTATGTTTGCTTTTCTTGGGTATGGGACACATACGGCACGATAGATTTACGAGAGATAGCAGAAGAAAGGGGCTAAGAAAGTATGAGGAAAAGACGAACGTATTCGCACGTTCTGATGAAGTAATAGTGAGCAAGATCGCGCCTACGTCCGTCAAATTCTCGTCGGCTCTCATCCCGACCTAAA
>CAZTJY010000012.1:20935-42854 GCA_964613725.1 uncultured Parapedobacter sp.
AGCAAAAAACCCGACTACTGTCGAGCTTTTTTAACTATGTCGGGTTGGCGGGATTGGTTCCGTCCCACAGGGCCCGCACTCGGCCCGGAACCTCCTGCGGATCGAACCCGGGTTCTCATCCCGACCTAAAAGCAAAAAACCCGACTACTGTCGAGCTTTTTTAACTATGTCGGGTTGGCGGGATTCGAACCCACGACCTCCAGCACCCCATGCTGGCGCGATACCTGGCTACGCTACAACCCGATTGGGAGTGCAAAGATAAAAAAATTTCAATTCAGATAAGATGAAAAGCACAGCAAAATCAACCATTTTTATCACCGATGTACTTATAAAATGCATCGCGGTATGTATCCCCCACAGGAATGATCTTGTCTTCGATGAAAATACGGCCCCGCTCAATGCTGGCGATCTTATCCAAAGCGACGATATACGAACGGTGCACCCTCACGAAGCGGTTCGAAGGCAAAATATCTTCCATCTTTTTCATGTTCTGAAGCGTGACGATCCGCTCGGTTGCCGTATAAATCGAGATGTAATCTTTGAGCCCTTCAATATACAGGATATCGTCGAGGTCTACCCGCTGTATCTTATGCTCCGTTTTCACAAAGATAAAATCCACGACATCACTTGGAAGCGGAGCCGAAACGGGCTGCGGCACCGGCAGCTGCGTACGGTTGTTCATCACTTTCTGCACGGATCGGTAAAACCGGTCGAACGCGATGGGTTTCAATAAATAATCCACTACGTTGAGCTCATATCCATCCAACGCATACTGTGGGTATGCCGTGGTGAGAATCACATCGCATTTCCCATTGATGATTTTTAGGAACTGTATACCGGTCAGCTCAGGCATCTGCACATCGAGAAATGCCAAATCAACTTCGCCATTCTGCACCATGGCGAGCGCCTCAATGGCATTGGTTGTGCTGGCCACCAATGTGAGTTCGGGGATCTTCTCCACATAATCGGCGATGATGTCCAGTGCCAGCGGCTCGTCATCTACAGCAATACATCGTACCATGGGCAAATCCTTTTTGGGGTTATAAATATATGAAAAGTTCGCTACTGTAATAATTTTCCGATTCGACGACGTTGATGGTGTGCCGGTTGGGATACCCCAGTTGCAGCCTCCGCTTGAGATTCGTCAGCCCCACACCTTTCGTTTGGTCCTTATTCACTTGGTTCTTCGCATTCTCGGCTTTGAAATGCAACCGCCCGTTTTGCACCCCGATGTCGATGCGTATAGGTTTGCTTTCGTCGGTCGACACGCCATGCTTAAATGCATTTTCGAGAAACGAGATCAATAATAACGGCATGATGCGGTGCTCGGTTTCTTCAATATTGACATGCAGGTCAACATGTACCTTTTCTTTGAAACGCAACTTCTGCAGTTCAATGTAGCTTTTCAGGTACTCGATTTCCTCTTTCAACAGTACCGAATCCTCATTGCTTTCATAAAGCATGTAGCGCATAATGTCAGACAGTTTGAGGATGGCTTCGGGGGTCTTATCCGATTTCTTGTAGGCCAACGCGTAAATGTTGTTCAGCGAGTTGAACAGGAAATGTGGGTTGATTTGTGACCGGAGGAAGGCTAGTTCGGCGTTGAGTTTCTCTGTTTCCAGATTCTTGCGGTCTTCACGGGTCCTGAAATTACTCGAGATTACGTAGACAGCCGTACTTAGCAGCATGAAAAACAACCCCGAAATCAGTGCTGCCACCATATACTGCATAGGTGTCAGTATCTTCTGCTGACCATCGCTATCACGATACTGAAGTATAATGTCGTCGTAGTATAAGGCAATCCCATATTTTGCGATAATAGATACCGCCAACACCACGACCATATAAGCAAGTGCCCGCCAATATCGACCAGATCCAATCAACAGTGGGTTAATTAAAAAATAATGCAGATAGAATATAATGATATTCAACGCACCGTACAGCAGGATGAGGATCACAGCATGGCCCGGGTTATCCCTTACATTGACGAGGAATATCACCGTCAGCAACGCTAACCAAACCAGTCCGTGAGTCAAAACCGCTTTATTTCTAAGCATAATTACAAATATAGGAGTAGCAACCCATATCGTCGGCGCTTATCGACAAACGCCCCGCTTCCATCGGCCAACACCCCATTTTAACAGACAAACACCCCAATCCCGTTGGTCTAGAAAATCCTACCGTTGGTCTAAAACTTTTCCTCAGCCAATCGATAATCTCTTTATTTGTAGTGTGCAAATGGAATTTGATGCGATTGGCTAACCCCGAAACATAAAGAAAGATGAAAAAGCTACTGAGTAACATTTCTCCCTTCCTGCTCCTTGTCATCCCATTTTTTGTGGGATTGATATTAGTAGCAAAGCAGCCGCAAAGTGAAATCATACAAGAGCGTATCCAGTTGAATGCGTCGTTCATTTCACTGCCCGATGTCAATGTTTTTAACGTATTGCTATGGCGATAACGGGACCACTTGTGTACCTTTGCCCCCATGCGAAGTATACCCTTATCTCTTCACAGCATACTGACTGCCCTTGACCTCGATGCGGCGTGCCTTCCCTTGCTGGCGGAAGCGCCGGGGCATGACGTACTCTTGCGTGCCCACACACCGGATGCTGTATATGCCGCCATTCGCGACATAGGCCATACGCTCCAGGCTACGCCGAAGGCCGACCAACTGGCCGAAGACCTTGAAGAACGCATCAATATCATTACCCATAAGCTAAAATTCATTGCCGACGAAAGCAAACCCCAGGTGTTGTTTCTGGCCGATGTTTCGCCTGTTCGACTGATTGACAATGCATACCTCGAGACCGTTTCGCGCGTTGCCGGGGGTATCCCCATAGGCGCCCTGACCGAAAGGGGGGCTGCCGATGTGATCGTTATCGTCAGTGAAAAACCCGCACAGCAGCTGCTGGCCGCGTTACCAAGCCTATTCACCATGCCCGAGTGGGCCCACACCCCAGCAGCGAAGCAAGGGAATGTATATCTCATCCACCACCCCGACCACCTGCGGCAGCCGGGTGCACTCATTGCCGATGACATCGAAATTCTCGCAGAGATTTTCCATCCGAAGCAGTTTATTTTCGGCCGCGATGAAGATGCCTGGATGAAATTCGAGACGCAATAACCTATCGCCCAGCCATCAAAAAGCGTTTGAACGCATTAAAGTCCACATCCATCGGTACGGTATGCTTTTCCCGGCCTCCCAGCTGATTTACCTGCACCGGCGTGACGATCTTTGCCGCCAATTCGGGCGGGAATACTTCGGGGAACTTACATGGGTGGGCAGTCGACAGGAAAACCGATGCATATGTACCGAGATGTGCATTGCGGTGCCGTTCGGCAGCCAGCCACGCAATCGCCGTATGCGGGCACGCGATGTACCCATACCGGTCGTGTAGCGCTTGGATTGCCTCTCGCGTTTCCGCATCGGTAATGGTATACGACGACACTACTTGTTTCAAAGCTTCCAAGTCATTATCGAATAGATCCATGATGCGTACCCAGTTGCTCGGATTGCCCACGTCCATGGCATTGGCCAATGTCTGTACCGAGGGCCGTGGCTCATACCGGCCGTCTTCCAGAAAGCGCGGCACCGTATCATTCACGTTGGTAGCTGCAACAAAGTGTTTCACCGGCAGTCCCATCTTATAGGCCAACAAGCCGGCTCCGATGTTGCCAAAGTTGCCGCTGGGCACCGAAAAGACCACTTCCCCTATGCCTTGCGCTTGTAGTTGGGCATAGGCATAAAAGTAATAAAAAGTCTGTGGGATAAGTCGGGCGATGTTAATCGAATTGGCCGACGTAAGCCGTAATGCCTTTTTCAGCTCGGAATCGTTGAAGGCTTCTTTCACCAACGCCTGGCAGTCGTCAAAAGTACCTCCCACTTCGATAGCCCGGATGTTCTGGCCATTGGTCGTCAGTTGCAACTCCTGCACGGGGCTCACCTTCCCTTGGGGGTATAGAATGGTCACCCGCGTGCCGGGCACACCCAAGAAGCCCAGGGCTACGGCTCCACCGGTGTCACCCGAGGTCGCCACTAACACGTCGAGCGCCCGCTCGTCCGTTTGCGAAAGTGCTGCCATAACGCGGCTCATGAAACGCGCTCCGAAGTCCTTGAAAGCCAATGAGGGTCCGTGAAACAGCTCCAACACGGCCATACTACTATCCAACGGGCGCACCGGTGCCTCGAAATCAATGGCGTCATCGACGATACGGCGCAAATCGGCAGCCGGGAGGGCATCGCCAATCAGAGCCGAAGCGACCTTGAATGCGATATCCTGGAACGTAAACTGGGCGAGGTGCTGGATGAAATGGGCATCCATTGCCGGGATGGTTTCGGGCATGTAGAGCCCCTTGTCTGCCGGTAAGCTATTGAATACCGCTTCCTTGAACGGCACACGTAAATCGGTATTGTTTGTACTGTATAGTTGCATAGTTTGTCTGATTTTAGTCGCCGATTTCTTTTGGCCCCGTGGTGTTGATGCCCGAAACATAGCCGTTGCTTTCGATCCCCTGCCGCTCCAAGACCCCCTGTACGGCGGCTGTAATGCGAGTGGCCACATCGCTGCTTTGCGCAAACGCGAAGACCGACGGCCCCGAGCCCGAAATACCGAAACTCAGTGCGCCCGATTCCATGGCCAGGTGGCGCATCTCGTAAAACTCGGGAATGAGGATGGCGCGGGTAGGTTCAATCAATACATCGTGCATACTCCGCCCGATAAGTTGGTAGTCGTTACTATAAAGCCCAGCCACCAGTCCGGCGATATTGCCCCACTGCGTTACGGCGTCCTTGAGTGCCACTTTCGTGCGGATCATCTGGCGCGCATCGCGCGTAGGCACATCCACGTGCGGAAATACCACCGATGCGAACAGCGACGGCGGTGCCGGCAGTTTCACCACATCGAGCGGATCGTATCCCCGTATCAAGGTAATGCCGCCCATCAATGCCGGGGCTACGTTGTCCGCATGGCCATGGCCGCAGGCCAGCTCCTCGCCCTGCACTGCAAACGGGAGCAATTCTTCGCGCGACAGCGGGTTGCCGAGCAACGTATTGATGGCAAATAGCCCGGCCACGGTACTTGCCGCGCTCGACCCCAAACCGCTACCGATCGGCATCTGCTTATGCAGTTCCATGGCCACGCCGATCTCCGTCCGTCCGACATGTTGCAGGTAGGTCAGCACACTGGCGCTGACGGTATTCTTCGTGACTTCACGGGGTAGCCGCCCGTCGTCGCCGGTTACTTCGACCAGGTGCACGCCCGGCTCGTCAACCCGACGGATATGCACTTCGTCGCCCGGTTCATCGAGGGCGAATCCCAACACGTCAAACCCACAGATCATATTAGCAACCGTAGCCGGCGCAAACACACGTACTTGTTCCTTTTCCATTATTTCTGTTAAGTTACGCCCCCACATTGACCAAATCCGCAAATACCCCCGCCGCGGTCACCTCTGCGCCGGCACCCGGCCCTTTAACCACCAAGGGCCGTTCCTTATACCGTTCGGTGGTAAACGAAATGATGTTGTCGCTCCCCGATAGGGCGAAGAAGGGATGGCGGCTATCCACCATCTCGAGCGCGATGTTTACCTGACCATCCTCCAATGTGCCAATGTAACGGAGCACCTTGTTTTCCGCCTGTGCCTGTTGCTTCAGCGCATCGAAGTGGGCGTCGGCAGCCTTCAGCTCGCGGTAGAAGTCTGCTACCGACGCCGCGTTGATGCAGGCTTCGGGCAGTATGGCCCCTAGCTGCACCGCTTCCGGTTCGAGCGGGTACCCCGCATCACGTGCCAGTATCAACATCTTACGCATGAAATCGGTCCCTTTTAGGTCGTCGCGCGGGTCTGGCTCGGTATAGCCGAGTTCCTGTGCGGTTTTCACGACATCGTAAAACGAGGCATCGCCCGTGAAGTTGTTGAAGATATAGGAAATCGTACCCGAAAGGATGGCCTCAATACGGACAATCCGGTCGCCGCTCATCATCAGGTCGCGGAGCACCCGCACAATCGGCAACCCGGCACCCACGTTGGTCTCGTAAAAGAAATCCACGCCGTGGCGGCGGGCCGTATCCCTAAGCAACCGATACTGGTCGAAGCGGCCCGAGTTGGCGATTTTATTACAGGTCACCACCGAGATGTTCGATTGGAAAAGCCCTTCATAGTGCTGTATGGGCAGTTCGCTAGCCGTATTGTCGATAAACACACAATTAGGTAGGTTCATCTGTTTCATGCGCGACACAAACACGCTCAAATCGGCCTGTTCGCCCGATTCCTGTAACTGCGCTGCCCAACCATCCAGCGCAATTCCTTCGCTATCGAATAGCATCTTCCGCGAGTTACTGATACCCACAACCTTGATTTCGATATCGTTGTTATCGAGCAGGAAGCCGTGCTGTTCGCGAATCTGCCGGAAGAGGGTCGACCCAATGTTGCCGGTACCTACATTAAATACGTGCAGTGTTTTATTCAGTTTCGCGAAGAATGCATCGTGCACGGCATTCAGTGCCTTCGCTAAATCATCGTGGCTAATGATGACGGAGATATTGTACTCCGATGAGCCTTGTGCAATAGCCCGTACGTTAATGCCATTGCGACCCAGGGCGTGGAAAAGTTTACCCGACATACCCGGCGTCTGCTTCATGTTCTCGCCCACGATGGCGAGTACCGAAAGGTTTTCTTCGATTTCGGGTTCCGACAACTTGTTGGCTTGTAACTCCAGTTCAAATTCGGCTTCAATCAGCGCTTTTGCGCGCTGAGCGTCTGCAGGATGTACGGCAAACGTGATGCTGTGTTCGGAGGATGACTGGGTAATCAGCACCACATTGATCTGCTCACGGGCCAACAGCGTGAACAACCGGCCGCTAAACCCTGTACGGCCCACCATGCCCCCGCCCGTCACATTGATGATGCTGATCGCCGGGATGGAAGAGATGCCTTTAATCGGTAACGCTGTCTTGCCGCTGTCGTATTGGATCACCGTGCCGGCAAACTCCGGATGGAAGGTGTTGCGGATGACAATGGGTATCTTTTTTAGGAAAGCGGGGATCATCGTTGGCGGGTAAATGACCTTTGCACCGAAATAGGAAAGTTCCATCGCTTCTGTATAGGAAAGCACGGGCAATGAAAACGCTTTCTTCACCATACGAGGATCGGCCGTAAGCATCCCATCCACGTCCGTCCAGATTTCGATGGCGCTGGCGCCGAGTGCCGAGCCTATGATGGCGGCAGTGTAGTCGCTCCCACCCCGTCCCAAGGTCGTTACCCGCCCCTGCTCATTGGCGGCTATAAATCCCGTGAAGAACAACAGCTGCGACCCGTTTTCGGCCACGTACGCCCGAATCGCTTGCTCCGAAAAGGACTGGTTCACATGCGCACTACCAAAGTGGCTATCGGTCTGAATAAGTTGCGTAGTATCCACGAAGCCTACCGCCGGGAAATACTGTTCGGCGATTTTGCTGACGAGCAATACCGAACATCGCTCGCCGTAGCTTACAATGAGGTCCTTACTCTGCAAACTCAGCTCACGTAGATTATACACGCCCTGCAACAGGTCTTCCAACTCGTTCAAGTAAATCTTCAACTTGGTAAACACGGGGTTCTGCCGCTTCACGGTGATCAGCTCCTTCACGACGGCGAAATGTCGTGATTCCATTTCTTTCAGTCCACCGATGAAATCTTTACCTTCAGCGGCGTCCGTTGCCAGTTGCGTAAGCAGGTTGGTCATCCCTGCCATCGCCGAGAGTACCACCATCGGCTGCTCGCCCGCCGCGTGTGATTGTTTTACGATTTCGAGCACCGCCCTGATGCCTTCTACGGTACCTACGGATGTACCGCCAAATTTGAGTATCTTCATGTTCTTTCCTATACGTACCTGTCAAACTAAAAACGCCCTCCTCTGCTCGAGGAAGGCGTTTTATGGTTTTTTATCGTTACGACTACAACATAAACTTACTTCCTCCGTGCATTATACTCGGCGGTAATCGTTGTTGTAATGGTCGTGTTGTTATTCACTGTGATTGATATTTCCGCGACAAAGGAAACTCTTTATTTCGAAATTTGCAAGGAAAATATCCTTTTTTTATCACAGTCTAATTTCCCAACTACAACCGACGAAATCACTTCACGGATGCACTACCACATCATTTCTTAACGCCTATTCTTAACGCCTACGTTTTTTTTTATAAATTCGCTTATTTCGTAATATTACTATATTTTCGTAATTCTATTAAATATTCGAATATGGTAAAGAATCGTAGTTCTTATGTATTGGCCTTGGCCGTACTATTTGCCGTTCCGGTTGCTGCCCAGCAAACCGAAGTTGCCCTCGCCCGGGTCATTTATGAATTTAGGCATATCAATGACACCCTGCAGCCCGACAAGCCGCATCGAGAAGAAATGGTACTTTATATCGGTCAGGAGGTTACGTGCTATGGCTCTTATGTGACCGAGCGGATAAACCAGCAAATCAAGAAACAAATGGATGACCCCACATTCGACGGTAACCTGACGATCACCGGTAGCGGAAGCACCACGCGCGAATCGTACTATGCGCGGCCTTCCGACCATGTATTTAAACAGTTAAACAGCGTCATTGGCGAGCGGTATGTGATCGATGAGACGTATCCCATCATCGACTGGCAACTTATTGACACGTCCAAAACCATCGGTGGTTATACTGCACAGAAAGCTATCGGATTCTTCAAGGGACGCGAATACACCGCGTGGTTCACCACGGAGATCCCTTTCCAGGCCGGACCCTGGAAACTGCTGGGCTTGCCGGGGCTGGTGCTCGAAGCGGCAGATAGTCGCAATGAGGTATTGTTCGCATACGCAGGTTTCGAAACGCTGGCGGCGGGCGATGCGACGGTGGGGCTACCCGACAATGCCATCGCAACGTCCAAAAAGGCACTGGATAAGCTGGTTGCCGCTTACCAGAAAAACCCCCAAGCCGCGATGAGTGCACGATCAAAAGCGGGCGGCCAAAGTTCAGGTAATAACTCAATGGAGGGGATAGACGTGTCGCGCATCAAGAGCATCAACGTAAAAAAAGACGAATCACAGACGTCGTCGGTAACGAATAATCCGTTGGAGCTGAAACCGTAATCGATTTATGTATGTTTAACGTGACCCGCTGGGGACTGGTCCTTTTGATTGGCTTGCTGGTGGCAAAGCACGTTATGGCCCAAAACGGCGTTGTAACCGGTTCGCTGAAAAATAGTGGCGGTGGTGCCGTATCCCATGCCAGCGTAACGGTATGCAACGCGCAAGGCCGGGTAATCGCGTTCCACGTGAGTGGCGCGGCAGGGCGCTTCCGTCTTACGCTGCCGGCTACCCAACCGGACAGCCTGCGGCTGAAGGTTAACCACCTGGGCTATGTCCCGATAGACCTGTCGCTTACGCCGGGTAGGGAACGCTACGACCTCACGCTCACCGAAAAAGCAATCGATCTGTCGGAAGTATCGGTCAAGAGCAGACCGAAAATCGATGCCCATGGCGACACGCTAAGCTACGACGTAGGTTCCTTTGCCCAGGCCGAAGACCGCAGCATCGGTGACGTACTCCGCCGCATGCCGGGCGTGGAGGTGAGCGAAAACGGCCAGATCAAATTCAATGGCCGGAACATTTCCAACTTCTATATCGACGGTGACGATTTGCTTAATGATCAATACAGCATCGGCACCAAAACTATCCCCCACGCCATAGTGAAGAAGCTGGAAGTGCTCCAAAACCACCAACCGCTTAAGGTGCTTAAAAACAAAACCCTTACCGACCGGATAGCCATCAACCTCATCATCAAGGATGAGGCAAAGCTGGAGCTCGGCGGGCAGGCCAAGCTTGGTATGGGCCTGCCCCACCAATACGATAGCGAACTCAATACCATCCTATTCAACAAAAAGTATAAAATGCTCAACGTGCTGAAAGGAAATAATGTAGGAGATGACCTAGCGGCAGATTTCACGGCCTTCGACCGTGCTGATCGCCTGGCCGATGCCGGCAATTCCCGCCCCGGAGCGCTGCTTTCCGCCGGCACGGCGGGTACTCCCCCGCTGCCCCGCCAGCGCTACTACCTCAACCAATCGGGCTCACTCAACGCGAATAACCTCATTAACTTCGCAAAAGGCCTCCAAATCAAATCAAACATCCACGGACTGCTAGACCGCCATACCATGACCTATAGTAGCTTAAGCATGTTTTACCTCGGCAATGACACCATCCAATACACTGAACTACAGCGAATTGCCGAGCACCCTTTCCTCACCGAAGTAAGTGTAACCGCAATGGCCAACGAGGACACCCGCTATTTCAGCAACACGCTCACCGTCAACTACGCTGGCGAGCGGGGCTCCTCCGTTCTAACGAGTAACGGAAACGCAATCAATCAGGACCTACGTAGCCGCATCCGCGATTTTTCCAATACGCTCCAATACACGCCAGAGTTGAAAAACGGTGACATCATCAACCTCCATTGGTATATCACCCATTATAACCAACCGCAAACCCTCTCCCTAAGCCCCGGTATCCATGCGGAGATACTCAATGCGGGGAAGCCTTTCGTCGGTATCCGCCAATTTGCCGAAACGCCCATCTGGTTCAGCCGACTATCCGCCGACTACCGCATCCCGAAAGGCTTTATCAAGCAGCGCTACCGGGTAGGCGCGGTCAACGAATGGCAACAACTCCGGTCGGCCTTACGACTCTCACAGGTCGACGGTTCGGAAACGTCTTTCAACGGAGACAACGACCTGCACTGGCGGCGCCATCGTATCTTTGCCGATGGCAGCTACGAATACAAGCGTCGGCGCGTAGAGGCATCCTTGCTGTTGCCACTGGCCATCCAACGTACCATCTACCGCGACACGGTCTTTGGTCTCCATGCATACATACATCGCCTACTCGTTAATCCGTCGCTGCGGGTTAAATGGATGACTACCATCGAAGATTACTTGTTATTTACGTACGGCTATGGCAACCACATCGGCAATTCCAATGGTGTGTACAGGGGGGCCGTATTGACCAATTACCGGAGCATCCACGCAAACGATGCGCAATTACAGGAACACGCTGACCACGCATTCGGCCTTCAATACCACTATCAGCGGGCCATACACATGCTGTTTGCCACCGCCGGCATCTCTTACACCCGCTCCATGGCCAATACCATTGCCGCTAACGTGCTGGCCGATGATATTGGCCGCACAATCCTTCTTCCCTTCGACAACGATGTAAGCAGTTTTAGCGCCCAAGCGGGCATCAGCAAATTCATTTTTGCACTTGGAGCGACCGCTAGCCTGAAGGCATCGTGGCGTGCCCGTCGTTTCAATCAATTCCTCAACAGTATACCCATGCCTTTCCACAACCAATCCGTCGCCCTCCAGCCCGGGCTGGAAGCCCGGCTTTTCGGATGTGTCAGCATCACTTACACGGGTTCGGGCACCTGGACGATAAGCCGACCGATGGAGCGGAAAACCAGCACCCAATTGATTAATCGCCAAATCCGGCGGTTCGATCAGTCGATAGGCGTAACGTATTCGCCGTTCAACAACACGTTCTTGCGGCTTACGGGACGTCACCAGTACACCAACCAGCATGGGGAAGCGGCCATCGACTACCTCTTTACCGACGCAAATATCCGGTACACCGTAGCCAAATGGCGCACCGACTTGGTCCTCAACCTCACCAACCTCACCAATGTGACCTCTTATGAAACATACGCCTTGTCGGCCAACCATTTTTCGGCGACGCAATACCACCTCCGCGGACGAATGGCCTTATTGAAGGCAACATTCAATTTATAAATCAAAATTTAATACCTTTAGCGGATAAACAGAAAAGAACGGGATTATGTTTACCAAACCGGATACCAATACATTCCATGGACCTACCGGCCAGCAGCACCGGTGGATACAGGCGACGAAATGTACCGGCTTTATGCTCATTTTACTTACCCTCAACATGACGATAGCCTGTAACAGCACCCAGCAACCCCTCCAATCCACCTATCATACCACAGGACGCATTGAACGCCTCGACCCCGCCATGGACGCCCTCATAGACACCAATGCGACCATTGAAATCATTGCCGAAGGCTTTAAATGGAGTGAGGGTCCACTTTGGGTAGAAACCGAGCAGATGCTGTTGTTTTCGGATGTCCCGGCAAATACAATCTATAAATGGACCGAAGAAAACGGCACGGAAGTTTACCTTACACCTAGTGGCTACACCGGCACGGAACCGAGTAAAAGTAGAGAACCCGGTAGCAACGGACTGTTGTTGGACAAAGACGGCAACTTGGTACTTTGCCAACATGGCAACCGGCAACTGGCCCGTATGGAAACCCCGCTGGGTAAACCAGCGGCTACCTTTTCTACCGTCGCCAGCCGTTATGAGGGCATGCGCTTCAGCAGTCCAAACGACGCTGTCTATCACACGTCCGGCGAGCTGTTCTTCACAGACCCGCCTTACGGGTTGCCGGCGCAAAACGACGAAGATCCTGCAAAAGAGATTCCTTTCAACGGCGTATATAAGGTAAAGCAAAACGGCGACGTGGTATTACTGACAGACAGCATTACCCGACCAAATGGCATTGCGTTCTTCCCCGATGGGCATACGTTATTGGTTGCCAGTTCCGACCCGAATGCAGCCAACTGGTATATGTTCGATGTGCGTGAAGAAACGATTAGGCCGACACTGTTTTACAGTGCGACCGACGAACGTAAAGGCCTTCCGGGGCTACCCGATGGGTTGAAAATCACCAAAAACGGCACCGTTTTCGCCAGCGGACCCGGTGGCGTGTGGATATTCAACAGCGAGGGCAACGTGCTGGGCAAAATAAAGCTGGATAAAGCCGCGTCCAATGTCGCATTATCCGCCGACGAAAAAACCATCTATATCACCAACCATCAGCAAGTATTACGGATAAAGACAAAACGATAGACCCTTCAATTGTCTTCCCGCAGGTTGCCCCCTTGTCGGCAATCCACTACAATATCTGATTATCAAGCGGTTTATTCTTGTAAAAAAAGCAGGCGTTTTTACCTTTGCCTTCACTTTAACAAAGCAGGGACGGCATTTACGTGGCGTCCCACCAATGGGCAAACTAAAATGCGCACCGGTAAAACATATGGCATCGATATCAGTTTTGAGACGCTCAAGCTGCCCATCCAGCACGACGTATTGATTCTGGCAAAAAATGCGACGCAAGGCAAACGTGGCTTGGGCAGATCACTGGAGCTTCTGGCACCGGGCATTTTCCAGCCGGTCGACTCGGAGATGGAGCACGAAGGTATCGAAGCCGTCTACATCAACCGACGCATCCTTACCAAAATTCCAGTCGAACGAATCATTAACATTCTCCAGCAACACGTTTTCGACCATGTGAGTGAAGGTGAGTTGATACAACTTAACATGAACATCCGGATATCCATAGGTAATCTAAACGGTTAATACGAGAGCGAAACGGGGGCGATGAATATACAATCACTGATAACTAAACAATACACGACTATCGATGCCTATGCCGGAACGGTCCATGCCACGGATCTCCTGCGCACCGCGGATGTATTGGTGGTGGTTGAAAACGAGCACCCTATCGGTATCCTAACAGCATCGGACATTGCCATGAAACGGCACCAGGTGGTGGTTGACTGCCTAAGCCAATGGCCGTCGGTAGCTTCCAACGAGTCGGTCAGTTCGGTACTGAACCGGATGAAAACATCCGGAGCCACGGCCCTACCGGTTACTTGCAAAGGAAGTTTCTATGGTATCATCAAACAAATAGACCTGCTTACACACCTGCATATCGACCACGAAAAACAACGTGCCGCACTGCTCGCTGCAGCACACGACCTGCGCAGTCCCATCGCATCCATTACCATGCTGGGCACCATCCTGAAGGCCGACCCCGCATTGCGCAAACACCAGGAACTGATTGACAAATTGAGCGAAAGCTGTGACTATGCGCAGATACTTATACAAGATATCCTCAACACTGAACAATCTCCCACCGAAACCCTTTCGCTGGAAATGGAAAACATCGACAAGTTAGTTGACGAATGCACGGCTTCATTGACCGAGCAATTGAAAAGCAAACAGTTGAATCTATCCAAACAGCTATACAGCAACCTGAAGGTGAAGGTAGATCGACACAAATTGAAGCGGGCCATCAACAACATGCTTTCGAACAGTATTAAGTTCTCACATCCGGGCGGCACCATCACGCTATCCACCCGTGCCGCCCCTGGCGACCGCGTATTTCTTGTCGTGCGAGACACGGGCATAGGCGTCCCCAAAGACATGCGGGAACGGATATTCGACAAATTCACGAAGGCCCGACGACCCGGCACGGCAGGGGAACCCACAACAGGCCTCGGCCTGTACCTTACCAAAACAATCATCGAATCGCATGGCGGCACCATCGAGATGGAAAGCGACGGCGCATCCGGCACGAGTTTTATCGTGTCATTGCCGGCCTAGTCCGTGGATGCTATTTCAACGTTAACGCTTTAAAAGATCGAGTCAACGCAGTAAGCGATTCTTCCACACCCATCCGCTCCAACGACGAAGCGCCGACAAAACCCTGTACATCGGTATGGTCAAGTACCCAACGGACATCCTCCGGTGTGTTGATAGGCCCACCGTGGGCTAGGAAGAATACATCCGGATTAACCGATCGGCCTGCTTCAATGATTTCCTGTGTGCGTTCGATCGCAAAATCCATGCTTCGCGATGCATTCACCACACCGATAGACCCACCTACCGTTGTACCTACATGCGAAATGATGGCGTCGGCACCAGCATCAGCCATTTGTTTGGCTTCTTCTGCCGTAGCTACGTAGACAATCGAAAACAAGTCCATTTTCGTGGCTAGTCGGATCATCTCCACCTCCTTGGCAAAGCCCATGCCTGTTTCTTCCAGTACGTTCCGGAAATGTCCATCTACAATGGAATGGGTAGGGAAGTTATTGACACCCGAAAATCCCATATCTTTAACCTTCAGCAAATGGTGCCACATTCGGCGTCTGGGGTCAGACCCGTGCACGCCGCAGATTACAGGCACTTCATTAACCACGGGCAGCACCTCAAATTCACCAATTTCCAGCGCCTCCGCGTTCGCGTCGCCATAAGCCATCATCCCCGCTGTTGATCCATGGCCCGCCATGCGGAAACGTCCCGAATTGTAGATGATAATCAAGTCCGCACCGCCGCGCTCAATGAACTTAGCGCTGATGCCGGTACCCGCGCCGGCGGCAATAATGGCTTTCTTCGCGGCTAACGTCTGGTGTAAGCGATCCCTGACTTCCTGCTTCGTATAGGGGTTACCTACCCCGGTCCATGGATTTGGCATAGTGAATATCGTTTTTTGTCTGTGGCACGAAGGTCGGCAAGTTTCCCAACATACGCAAATCGGTCAGGTTGGTTAGGTCTAATCGTGCTCCATGAGTTGGAGCAACGTCGATACGGCCTGGTGTGCAAACGCCTTATCATTGATATGGAAGGGCAATTCCGTTACGGTTATCTTCTCGCTTGCCGTTTCACGTATCGTTTCAAATAATATCCGATTTGTTTGTGGCGCTGAAAAAACGCCGCCCTCGACATCAATTTGCGACAGCCCCTTGTTGGGTAAGAGGATAGTAACCGGTGCGACCGCAAGATTCAATTTGCTTGTCAGTATTTCTGCCAATTGCTTATTCTCGTCGACATCGGTGCGCATCAACGTCACGTCGGGCGCCCAATTGTACAATTGGCGTTGACCGTACCGAGGGGGAACCGCATCCGGATGAGCAAAATTGACCATATCCAAGCATCCCGGAGCCACCACCTGCGGCACACCACAGCGGGCGGCGGCTTCCAGACGGGCGGGGCCTGCACTGCAAATGCCGCCGCAAAGCTCATCCGCTAATTCGGTGGTCGTGAGGTCCAATACGCCATCGAAACATCCTTCGTCGATAAGCGATTCCATGGTCTGTCCGCCTACCCCGTTAGCGTGGAACACAAACACTTCGTATCCACGCGCTTGCAGCAGTTCCGTACAGGCTGTTACGCAGGCGGTAGTGTTGCCAAACATGGAAATGGCAATCCGTCCGTTGGTATCGGCTGCGTCTTCCGTAAGTTGCACGTTGACTATGCCATAAACGGCCGCTGCCGCCTGCTTTATCAGCATCCGGCTGATGCTGTTCAATCCGGCGATATCCACGACCGATGGCATCAATAGGATATCTTTGCTCCCCACTTGCCTTGAGAGGTCCTTTGAAGCCACCGTACTGAGGCACAGTTTCGGAATACCCAGCGGAATGGCTTGCATGGCCGCCAAAGCGATGTAGGTTCCACCGCCACCGCCCATACCAATCACTGCCTTCAGCTTGCCGGCCTCATGGAGCCGCTTCAGAATGTTGGCCCCGCCTCGGCCCATTACATCTACCGCATAGCCGCGGTCGGCGCGCGCTTGGAGTTCAGCAAGGGTGTGGTTTGCCGCGGTAGCCACCTGGTCGGCTTCGTAATCGACCGCGAAATCGCCGGTACTGGCATAGGTACCCGTATTGACGGTAATCACCGACTCTCCATAGGCCAACACACAGGCGCGGAGGAAAGAAAAGTCAGGCCCTTTGGTATCAAAGCAACCTAAAAGCACAATGGATTTCTGAGTAACGCTAACCATGACCTTCTACGAAATGGTCCAATACCTGCATCACTTCATACCCATCCAGCACGCTACATGGATTTGGGCCTACACCCCGAATGTAGGAGACGACTGCCGCAATCATGGGCAATTGCACATGCGGCAGCGGATCGAAATCGAAACGCTGCTCGCCCCGGCAATTTATCAGTTCGATAGGCCGGTAATCGAATACCGAAAACGTGACTTCTCCCTTTGAACCGATTATTTCGCATAAATCACATTTTTCTGCAACATTAAAGGCCCACTGCCCTGTGAAAAGGGCACCGCTTTCGAAACTGATCTGGCCCGATACGACATCGGCAGCGCCATACACCCGTGCCTGGTTGCAGGCCATCCCGCCGCTTGACGCGATACGTCCGAAAAAATAGTACATCAAGTCGATTTGGTGGGGAGCCAAATCGTGGAATAAGCCGCCACCGGACTGTACGGGATTGAGCCGCCATTGCATCCCCGGCGATTGCAGCACGTCTGCGGTAAGCGGCTCTTGGTAGTATCGCAGGTTGGCGATTCGCGGCACGCCGATATGGTTATCGACCAACTCCTTCACTTTCTTAAAATAGGGTTGTTCTCGACGGTAATGGGCTACCGATAGTTTTACGCCACATGCCTCCTGTATCGATACCAACGCCTTGGCTTCGTTGTGGTTCAATGTCATCGGTTTCTCGAGGTATACCGGTTTGCCCGCCCGCATCGCCATCGTGGCATAGTGCGCGTGTGTATCCGGCGGTGTGGCCACGTAGATTGCATTCACTTCCGGATCGGCAATGAGTTGCCGCGCATCGGTATACCAACGTGCTACGCCATGCCGTTCGGCATAACTTTTTGCCTTGGCTGCATCGCGGCGCATTACCGCTACCAAGCGCGAATGTGCTACCTGTTGGAATGCAGGGCCGCTTTTCACCTCGGTGACGTCCCCCGCACCAATAATTCCCCACCTAACTTCCATCATTCGATTTCATTCCAAAATAATTATTTATGTATTGTCCGTTTTGATAAGCATCAATGAATGCTTCGCAATTGTCTTTAATGGCCTCATGAGACCTGCATTTCATCGCCTTTTGTGCCAGACGCTGACATGGCAGGTTTCATTTAGCAAAACGATCACAGCAACCCCTTCTCTTCCAGCGTTGCCTTTAATTGCTTGTTCTTATTCCAAAACTTATTTTCAATCCGCTTAAATACCGCCTTAAACGTAGGGTTGTCGGCATAAGGAGCTAACATCGTATCGTCTTTAAACAACAGCACCCAATATTGGTAGTTATCTTCCTCCGAGAACCGACGCAGGTGGTCTATCATCCCGGCTTCATCACCCCGATAGGTGGCATACAGCGCCAGGTGCAGGTGTCTGTAAATCGACTGGTCGCCATCGGCAAACTGTTTGAAACGTGCGAAGCAGGCCTCGGCTTTCGCCTGTTCTCCCCGCCGCGACCAGATGATCGCCATGTCCAAGTCGGCTGTCTGGAAGAAGTTTAACGCATTCGCCTCGCGTAATTGGAAAAAACGTTGGTAATAGCGGAACGCCTTTGCATCATCACCTGTATGGAAGTACAGCTTACCCAGCTCCTGCAAGATATGCATTTGGTTCGAATCGTTAGCCAGTTGCACGAGCAGCAATTCCTCCGCTTTCACAGAATCGCCGTACTTCGCATACGTCAGCACCGCTTTCAGCCATTGAGCAAAAGAATTAGCTGGATTATACGCTATGGACTCATCGACATAGCGCATCGACTCATCGACAAAGCCGGTTTGTACCAAAGCATTGCTCAAATGCAGGTAATTCATGCTAGTGGTTGTGCTGTCGTGTGCGGCCGGGTCTAGCCGCACGCCCTGAAGGGCGTATTCGAGGTATTTAGCTGTATTGGGGACCTGCCAGTTGTAGAAATCCGAGAGGAAGTGGATAATCAACGGCGAGTTCGGTTTGTACGTCAGCGCTTTCTCTAGATAAGGAATAGCCGAATCGTACGCCTTTTGATTCACATAGTGCAGCCCCTTGGCAAATAACGCTTCGGCCAGCGTCGCGTCGTGGAGCAGCGCCTTGTCGGCAAAACTTCTAATGGAATCGGTATACTGCGGCTGCTGCTGAAAAATATCGAGGTAATGGTACGCAATGGCCGTCACGGCGTAGGCCAGTGCAAATTCCCGATCACGAGCGATAGCCGCCCGCAACTGCCCGATCGCCACGTTCAAATTCGCTGTTCCGCCCTGGTGCATCCGCTCGATGGCCTTCAGGAATAAATCGTATGCAGCCAGATCGGTTGTCGGTATCCGCTCAATCTGTTTTTGCTCTTCCCACGTCACGATGGCCTGTATCTCCTTGGCGATGTCTTTAGCAATTTCCTGCTGTAACCGGAAAATATCGGTCACTTCCCGCTCATATTGTCTCGCCCATAGGTGGCTGTCGCGGCGGGCATCGATCAACTGGATGTTGAGTAGGATACGGTTACCCACTTTTTGGCCGCTCCCTTCCACCACGTAGTTGACCTTCAGTTCGTCAGCTAGTTCGGGAATGGTCTTCACCGTGCTTCGGTATCTTTCGGCCGATGTACGGCTTACTACCCGCAAGTCGCTTATCCGCTGGAGATTGTTCAACGTGGCTTCCATCAATCCATTGATGAGGTATTTGTTGGTGGAGTCGTTGCTGTCGTTTTTGAAAGGCAATACAGCAATGGACTTCTCCATCGGTCCCGGAGGCCACTGCTTGGAAGCGAGGTATATCCCGACACCGATAGCAACCACAACTACCACGGTTGCAGCCGCAAGTGCCCATGATCGCCCATCGCGCTGCCGGCTATGCAATGGCGGCACTTCCGCATCGCTTTCCTTCCTTTTCCCAACTTCGCCCGGCGGATACCCGTAATGCTCACGGAAGCACTTGATGAAATAAGAGGTACCCCCGAAACCCACTTGATAAGCCACTTCCGAAACGGTGTACCCGCCGCTCCCCAACAACTCCATGGCGCGTCGCAGCCGGATGTCGCGGATGAATTGACTTGCCGAGCGGTCGGTGTGTTGCTTAATCCGCCGGAGCAGGTTCGACCGGCTCATGTGCATCCGATCTGCGAGTTCGGAAACGCCGAACTGTTCATCCGCCATCTCAACCTGCACCGCCGCAGTAGCACGGGCAATGAAATCGTCGGGTATTTGGTGCGATCCGTCGGACATGGGCTAGCAATGTGTATGCCCACAAATATAGCCTTTGCACGGGTATCCGCATCATAATTTATACACATGCGCCATATTTTGCATCCCCCTAATCAAATTTGATGCATTTGTCCGCATTGGTCCTTTCCGTGAAGGGTATGGTGGCAGACCTTTGTTCCGTCCAATGAATGGACGAATATGTACATCATTTAACTCATTAAACATTATGAACATCCAACACATCAATCCCTTTCAATCGGCCGCCAAGTGGCTAATGGTCGTTTGCGTAGTCTTCGCCAGCGCCTGTGCAGGCGAAGGAAGTTCATCGCAACAAGCCGGCGAGTCAACCACGGAAAAGGTAAAAGCACCGAAAGTGGACATCCACACAGCGGTGGTGACTGGCAATGAAGAGGCACTTCGGCAGCATATTGCCGCCGGCACGGACATTGATGCCAAAGATCCTTTTGGCGGATCCAGCCCACTGATTACTGCCGCGGTATTCGGCAAGGCAGACATGGCCAGCATCCTCATCGGCGCGGGCGCCGACCTCAACTTCCAGAACAACGATGGGTCCACGGCACTCATCTCCGCGGCATTTTTCGGTCGGCCGGACATTGTCCAACTCCTGTTGGATGCCGGAGCCGACAAGACCATCAAAAACAACTACGGTGCCACCGCTTACCAGTCGGTCATCACGCCGTTCAACGAAGTCAAAGGTACGTATGATATGCTGGGCAAGGCGCTGGCGCCGATGGGGCTCAAGCTCGATTATGCTCAGCTTGAGCAGGTGCGACCGGAAATCGCAAAGATGCTGCAATAATGGAACGGCGCTACGATATCGACTGGATACGGGTGATAGCCATCGGTCTGCTGCTGGTTTACCATGTGGCCATCGGCTTCCAGCCTTGGGGCATGATGATTGGCTTCATTACCAACGACAGGCCATGGACATCACTCTGGCTTCCGATGAGCCTCCTTAACGTATGGCGCATCCCACTGCTGTTTTTTGTATCCGGTATGGGTGTTTATTTCGCACTCCGTCGCCGAAGTTGGGCGCAACTCATCTGGGAGCGCGCCCAGCGTATCCTGTTACCTTTCGCTTTTGGCATGGTAGCCATCGTTCCCATCCATGTTTTCCTGTGGCAGCGGTATCACGCCTTTGAGGCGGGCTACGTACCAGGACCGGGCCATCTTTGGTTCTTGGGCAACCTGTTTTGTTATGTGGTTATCCTATTGCCCGCGTTCTACTATTTGAAGCGATGCAAGGTGCCTCTGCACTCGCCATGGGTCGCCCGGGCGTGCCGTACGCCGCTGGTTTTACTGCCCGCATACGCACTTTTCGTTGCGGAAGTGCTCATCGTCCGGCCCGTTCCATTTGAGCTATATGCGATGACATGGCATGGGTTTGCCATTGGCTTGCTCGCGTTCTCTTGCGGGTTCCTGTTCGTTTGGTTTGGTTTACCGTTCTGGCAAATGCTGCTCCGCTGGCGTTGGCTGTTCGTCGTGGTGGCCGGGGGACTTTTCATTTTACGTCTGACACATTTCCAATCAATGCCCCCCGGTTACCTTACCGCTATTGAATCGAATAGCTGGATTTTCGCCGTATTCGCTTTCGGTTACTGCTACCTCAACCGCCCCAGCAGAGCCTTGCGTTACCTCAGTCAAGCGGCTTATCCAGTTTACATCGTGCACATGGTGTGCTTGTACCTGGCATCGATGGTCATTTTTCCGCTATCGCTTCCTGTAGCGCTCAAGTTCGCTTTGGTGCTGCTGCTCACCGCTTCGGGTTGCTTTGCTTTGTACGAGCTGCTCATCAAGCGGATCGGGATACTACGGATTTTATTCGGATTGCGGCGGCATTAACCGCCGCCGCAATTACCGTGGTGCTTATTTGTTTAATCGCTCAACGGACGGTTATAGAAGCTGTTTCGCTCAACGTTCGGCCAAACATATCGGTGGCTTTTACTTCAATGGCGTGCACGCCTGGCTGCAGGTTCTTGTTCGCTACGTTAATCCGCCACAGGTGATTGCTTATATTTGGCTCGCCGGGCTTTCTTCCTTCCCAGATGGTTTCCGCCCGATCCCAGGCTACCCGCTCGGCTA
>CAZTJY010000013.1:0-42467 GCA_964613725.1 uncultured Parapedobacter sp.
CATTCGGCGATGGAGGAAACGGCATCCTGTTTGTAGGGACCAAGGGGAAAATGTTGGCAGACCTTTTTGGCGAGAATCCGAGGCTGCTGCCTGCCTCGCGCGCCGCTGAAACAACGGGTGTGCCCCAGCGCTACAAACGTGTGCCAAACGGCATACCCGGTCATTATGCACAATGGGTGGAAGCTGCCATAGCCGGATACGGCAACATGGAAGTGAGTTCGCCGTTTGAAATTGCCGGTCCGTTGACCGAAGCCCTTTTAATGGCCAACCTAGCTATCCGGGGAGCAGACCTGCGGATTGACGGCAAGTACCCCGGCAAAAACCTCAAGCTTATATGGGACAACAACAACATGAAGGTAACCAACTTTGACGAGGTCAACCAATTCGTCAAGCGCCAGTACCGCAGAGGTTGGGAATTGCCTAAGATCTAGGGGAGCCCGACGGGTCAAGCAATTTTTTCCGGCTATTGATCAAAAAAATGGCTGTCTTTGTATAATCGCTCATCGATGTTGGCATCCGAAGAGGCGTATTGAAAGGAGTCGGAAAAAGTGTACGGGCATTCGATTAGGTTTTCCCGAGCTCGCCCACCAATCGGTTTTTGATGAGGTCGACGGGCAGCCCCTCGGGGAACCGCAGAGTGCTGCCTGATGTTTAAAAGCATTTTGGAATGAAAGAAGGAAAATTCCGACCCCAGGAAAAGTAGGCGGCAACGTCAGCTCACGGAAGTGTTGATCAATATTTCACATATCATTTCGCACCGGAAACACTGCATTTTGCGCGGACAGTGGCCGACATCGGCTTCAACTGGACCTGGCCGGGCAACAATCTCCCTTGTGACAATTCCGTGAGCGGGCTAAAATCGCCTATCGCCACCAGGATAGCCTAGGCGTGATGTTCCTGGCAGGATGCCATCCGGTGTTTGCCAACGTCGGAATGGAGGGGATGACCATCAGCCCCAATTATCCTGGGGATAGCCCGTTTGAAGCCCTGGAGAACTATTCCGCAATCAAGCGGGCGCTGTTCCTGCAAGGCTGCGGCGGTGACATCAATCCCGGGGTACACCGGCCACCAGGTAACGGCGCATAAGGTGACCACCGCTGTCCGCGATGCTTTGGAAATGGACATGCAACCCATCACCGGTCCTATAAATAGCCATATAGATACATACCTTAATTTTCGACAGCCGCCTTGCCCGTGGAACGTATCAGACGGTTCCGCGACGAAAATGTAGTTAAGGCGGACAATGTGGTAGTCGAAAAAAACGTTCGGTGGGCCGGCCTCATGCACGATTACCATAAGAAAAGCTCGATGCGGACCCCAATGCCCGTGTATATCCAGACTATCAACATCGGTAACTGGAAATCAGTAGGCTTATCGCGCGAGGTGCCTAAAGAATACTACATTGGTGTCAAAAAGATTTGGCCGGGTAAAGTCGTGAGCATGGAAGGGTACAGTAACGATGTCTCCAGCTACTTGCCTACCCAGCGGCATATCCGAGCGGGGATATATGAAGGTAAAGATTTGCTTTTTTGGTTTGGACAGCCTAATATCTTTTCAGAAGATGTTTTTGAAACTGTTATAAACTGCATTAAAACGAATGATCGTTAGTTACGAAAATGATATCCACCACTTGCAATTCCCCGAGGAAGTATGTAGCTTTCGACCATTATTTTGTTTCATGCAATATGGGGAATCAAGCGAAGTTCATCGAAAAAGTATCTGCTTCTTACAACCCGAAGGGCGCTTTTATTTTCTTGGGGGCCGGATTACTGGAAGGAAAAATCCTTGCCCCGGCCAAAGTGAACCTGCCGCTGAAGATGATGACTCGGCACGGTTTGATTGCCGGCGCCACCGGTACGGGGAAAACCCGTACCCTGCAGCTGATTGCTGAGCAATTGTCTGATGCGGGCGTACCGGTATTCTTACTCGATGTGAAAGGCGACCTCTCTGGACTGCACCAACCGGGTAAATCCAACCCGGCGCTGGTGGAGCGCGGCGAAGCATTGGAATGGCCGTTTGAACCTTCGGGATTTCCGGTTGAGCTCTTTTCGCTCAGTGGAAAGGTTGGCAACCCGATGCGGCTCACCGTGGAGGATTTCGGTCCGGTAATGCTTGGGCGGATTTTAGACCTGAATGATACGCAGACCGGCGTGCTGGCTGCGGTGTTTAAATACGCCGAAGATACCCAGTTGCCACTGGTGGATTTTGCCGACCTGAAAAAGCTGCTCAGCTACCTGACCGATGGGCCGGGGGCGGACGAGATCAAAGATAGTTACGGCCGCATCAGCGGCAGCACCTCGGGAACGATATTACGCAAACTGGTGGCGCTGGAGCAGCAGGATGTGTCGGATATTTTCGGAGAAAAGGAATTCGAGATCGACGACCTATTTGGCCGGATTGACGGTAAGGGCGTCATCAGCCTCCTCAATATTTCAGATATCCAAGATCAGCCCATCTTATTTTCGACGTTCCTGTTGAGCTTACTGTCCCAGTTATTCAAGAACCTGCCCGAAGTGGGCGACCTCGACAAGCCGAAACTGGTTTTCTTTTTCGAGGAAGCACACCTGCTCTTTAAAGACGCGCCAAAAGCGTTCCTTACCCAGGTGGAGCAGATCGTGCGACTTATCCGCTCCAAAGGCGTCGGGGTATTCTTCTGTACCCAGTCGCCAACCGATATCCCCGAAAGTGTGTTGGGGCAGTTGGGGAACCGCGTGCAGCATGCGCTACGGGCGTTTACACCCAACGATGCGGAAGCACTGCGTAAAACGGTTAAGACCTACCCGCGGTCGGATTTTTATGAAATTGATCAGGTGCTTACTTCGTTGGGAATCGGACAAGCGCTGATTACTGTACTGAACGATAAAGGCATTCCCACGGAAGTGGTTGCCACCCACCTGATACCTCCGCGCGCCGTCATGGGGCCGGTGGATACAAAGACCTACAGCCAGCTGGTTAGCGCTTCGCCCATGTATGACAAATACCATGAGGCGGTAGACCGCAGGAGCGCTTCAGAGATACTCGAGGAAAAGTTGCAGGCTCATGAGGCCGAGGCGGCACGGGCTGCCGAAGCTAAAGCGGAAACGAAAAGCAAATCTCGGAAAAGTACGCGGCAAACTCCGCTGGAAGCGGCGCAAAAGGCTGCCACGACAACATTGGCCAGGGAGGCGACAAAGCTTCTTGCCCGCATTGCCAACGGTTTGGTGACCGCTATGTTCAAGCGGAAGCGGTGAGGCACCACGGCTGCTTGGCTATTTTTATATCAGCAGGAATTTACCTAAGTTTGAGCATTTGGCAGAATACAAATTCATCAAAATAAGTTAAAACAATGAGTAAACCCACCTTATTAATTCTTGCAGCTGGTATGGCCAGCCGCTACGGAAGTATGAAACAGATCGATCCGTTCGGACCTAACGGCGAAACGATCATCGACTATTCGATATATGACGCTATCCGGGCTGGTTTCGGAAAAGTAAGTTTCATCATCCGTGAAGAATTTGCACCGAAATTCAAGGAAATATTCGAACCTAAACTGGCCGGAAAAATTGAAACGGACTACGTGTACCAAAGTTACGACCTGACGCCGTTCGGTATCGATAAGCAGATTGAACGCTCCAAGCCGTGGGGTACCGCGCACGCCGTACTTTCGGCGCGCAATCAAATCAATGAGCCGTTCTGCGTCATCAATGCCGATGATTTCTACGGTTATGAAGCCTTCGAAAAAATGGCTAAGTTCCTGACCTATGAGGTGACGGATAACAAATTTTCGCTGATGGGATACCAAATAGACAAGACCCTTTCCGAATATGGTTCGGTGTCACGTGGCGTGTGTAAAGTGGATGACGAAGGGAACATGACCGAAATCAACGAGCGGCTTAAAGTATATTTCAAGGAAGTGGATGGCGAAAAGCGTATTTTCTTCGAAGAAGATGGTGTAGAAACCGAACTGCCGCGAAGCAGCCGCGTGTCGATGAATTTCTGGGGCTTTACGCCGGCAATTTTCAAAGTGAGCGAAGAACTGTTCAAGGCATTTGTACCGGCCAATGAAAACAACCCGAAATCGGAGTTCCTAATTCCCAAGGTTGCCGATGAATTGATTAAGCAGGGTAAGGCGACTTTTAAAGTACTACCCACGTCCCAAAAGTGGTTTGGCGTTACCTATCCGGATGATAAACCGATTGTCCAGGAAAGTATCGCTAAATTGGTGAACAGCGGCGTGTATCCTAGCAAACTGTTTTAACCGTTAAAGAACATAGGTAATAAAAAAACCTCGCGGGGATCGACCTGCGAGGTTTTTGTTTTTGTTAGTTATAGTGACTAACGATTAGTGACTTAGACTTAAACTTATTTCTTGTCGTCGTCTTTGACTTCTTCGAACTCGACATCGGTCACGTCGTCGCCACCATTATCTGCAGCCTGTCCTCCCTCACCTCCTGGTGCCTGCCCGTTCGCTGCTGCACCAGCTTCCTGAGAGGCTTTGTACATGTCCTCTGAGGCTGCGTTCCATGCATTTTGCAATTCCGCTTGAGCCGCATCGATGGCGGCGAAGTCTTTAGCCGCGTGTGCGTCTTTTAACTTCTTCAAGCCATCTTCAATGGGTGTTTTTTTATCCGCACCGATTTTATCGCCATACTCTTTCAATTGTTTTTCTGTTGAGAAGATGAGCGCATCAGCGGCATTCAGCTTGTCGATTTCCTCTTTGGCCTTTTTGTCTGCCTCGGCATTAGCCTCTGCCTCTTGTTTCATTTTTTGGATCTCATCCTCCGTCAAGCCAGAAGACGCCTCGATACGGATTTTTTGTTCCTTGCCCGTAGCTTTGTCTTTCGCTGAAACGTGAAGGATACCATTCGCATCGATGTCGAATGTCACTTCGATCTGTGGTACACCGCGTGGTGCGGGTGGGATGCCATCCAAGTGGAAACGTCCGATGGTGCGGTTCTGCGCTGCCATGGGCCGCTCGCCTTGTAAAATGTGGATTTCCACGGATGGCTGGTTGTCCGATGCCGTAGAGAACACCTCCGACTTCTTGCTCGGGATGGTGGTATTTGCTTCGATGAGCTTGGTCATGACGCCACCCATGGTTTCGATACCCAATGATAGCGGGGTTACGTCGAGTAACAGTACGTCTTTCACTTCGCCGGTCAATACACCGCCTTGGATAGCTGCGCCGAGTGCAACCACTTCATCCGGATTCACCCCTTTCGAAGGCTCCTTCCCGAAGAATTTCTTTACGGCTTCCTGGATTGCCGGAATCCGGGTCGATCCACCGACGAGGATGATCTCGTCGATATCGGAAGCCGAGTAACCGGCGTTTTTCAAAGCCGATTTACACGGATCGATGGTACGCTTAATCAAACTATCGGCCAATTGCTCAAATTTGGCGCGGCTCAGGGTGCGCACCAAGTGTTTGGGGCCGGTCTGGTCTGCCGTAATATAGGGCAGGTTGATTTCGGTGGATGAAGAGCTTGACAATTCCACTTTGGCTTTTTCCGCAGCCTCTTTCAGGCGTTGCAGTGCCATTGGGTCTTTGCTCAGGTCAAAACCGTTGTTTTCATTTTTGAACTCGTCATTCAACCAGTCGATGATCACCTGGTCGAAGTCGTCACCACCGAGGTGGGTGTCACCATCGGTTGATTTTACTTCAAACACGCCATCGCCCAATTCTAAGATGGATACGTCGTGCGTACCGCCACCGCAGTCAAATACCGCGATTTTCATGTCCTTGCTGGATTTATCCAATCCGTAAGCAAGCGCTGCCGCTGTCGGCTCGTTGATAATCCGTTTTACCGTTAACCCTGCAATCTCACCGGCTTCTTTGGTTGCCTGGCGTTGTGCGTCGTTAAAATAAGCGGGTACCGTAATGACGGCTTCCGATACTTCCTGACCCAAAAAATCCTCTGCGGTTTTCTTCATTTTCTGCAAAACCATCGCAGAAATTTCCTGTGGGGTGTACTTACGATCGTCAATTTCCACACGGGGCGTATTATTGTCGCCCTTCACGATGCTGTAAGGTACGCGTTTCGCTTCTTTAGCCGCCTCATCGTAAGTGGTCCCCATAAACCGCTTGATGGAGGAAACGGTTTTTTTCGGATTGGTAATGGCTTGGCGCTTCGCAGGATCACCTACCTTGCGCTCACCATTCTCCACGAATGCAACAATCGAAGGCGTGGTGCGCTTACCTTCGTTGTTGGTGATGACTACCGGCTCATTACCCTCCATCACAGCTACGCAAGAGTTGGTAGTTCCTAAGTCGATTCCAATAATTTTTGCCATATCTTTATTTCCTTTTTCTACTTGATAAAAATCAATTGTGCTATTTAAATAACAAGCCGTGTGCCAATCGTATTTTCCGTGCCAATTGCCCTTTGCTAATAATTAAAACGTCATTGGGAGTGACCATATCATGACATTGTGTCATTTTATCTGGGATAGAATTGGAAATGAGATATAGGACGTGAGGTTGCCGTTTTGTATTTTGCTTGGATAATGCCGATGTTTGACCCGAGGTAATCAGTAAACGACGTAAGACTAAAACGGCAGAAGACTATCGACTAAATATGCATATCGAACAACTACGTGATTATTGCTTAGCCAAACCAGCGGTAACGGAAAGTTGTCCGTTCGGACCGGACGCCTTGGTATTTAAGGTGGCGGGGAAGATGTTTCTCCTCGCTGGCCTGGATAGCCAACCCCTATCGTTCAGCGCCAAATGCGATCCGGAATATGCACTGGAGCTGCGTGAACGGCATCCGCACACCATCCAGGGCGCCTACCACATGAATAAGCGTCACTGGAATCAAGTGTCCTGCAACGGTGAATTAAATGACCAGAAGCTCATGGAGCTCATTGACCATAGTTATGCACTGGTGGTAGCAGGTTTGCGAAAAAGCGCCCGCGAGCAATTGTTGCGATTCTGACACGCTTGCGACACGTGACGGATGTACATTGCCTACCTTTGTGCACGAAATCAATTAGCAGTTTTGTATCGATGAATTTTCAATCTTATCAGGCTGAGTTCAGCCGAATATTAAACAACCAAGCCCCACAGCCCCCATATGACAATGCGGTATATCTCGACTATACCAAACTCAACTGGTCGCGGATGAATCGATGGTTGAAAAAAGGCGAGTTGTCAGCAAGGTTTGTCGAAACAATTAAGGAGATTTCACAATCGCAGCAGTGGATTGTGATTACTGAGCCTTGGTGCGGCGATGCCGCACATTCCGTGCCTTTTATGCAGCTGGCTGCTGAATTGAACCCGCTGATTTCTGTGGACTACGAGTTGCGTGACGCTGAGCCGTTCCGTATCAACGAATACTTGACTGGTGGAAGCAAGTCCATTCCCAAATTGATTATCCGGGATAGTCACGGTGCTGATCTCGCCACGTGGGGGCCGCGCCCTGTGGAATGCCAAAAGCTGTTTGATCGCCTTAAGGCGGAGAACGCCGACTTCGAACAACAGAAAATAGCTACGCAGCAATGGTACAATGCCGATAAGGGGAAGTCCATGCAGGCTGAGCTAAACGCTATTTTTACCGCGTTGTAGTCGCGGCCGGATACCAGACTGCCCCATTACATCTTTAATCCGATTTCCCTTAGCCGTTCATCCAGATATTCCCCCGCCGTCACATCGGGATAAGCTTTGGGGTGTTTGGTATCGATGCAAGATTCCAATGCCGCTAGACTCATATCGGCCTTAGGGTGAAGGAAGAACGGTACGGAGAATCGGGACGTCTTCATCAGTTCACGAGGTGGGTTCACCACCCGGTGGGTTGTCGATTTCAATTTGTTGTTGGTCAGTCGTTGTAGCATGTCGCCCACGTTTACCACGATGTCCTCACCATGGGCTTTCACCGGATACCACGTACCGTCCCGGGTGCGTACTTCCAGCCCATCAGCACTGGCGCCAATGAGTAACGTGATGAGATTGATGTCTTCATGGGCGCCGGCGCGTACGGCGTCGTCGGGTAAACTGTCGGGGTCCTCGATAGGGAAATAATGGATGGCCCGTAGGATGGAATTGCCGTGTACGACCTTGGGTTCGAAATAGGCCTCTTCCAAGCCCAGATATACGGCGATCGCTTTGAGCAATGCACGGCCCGCGGTTTCCAGCCGCCGGAATACGTCACCGGTTACTTGGTCGAAACGAGGCAATTCATCCACAACGGGGTTATCTCCCTGCCCACGCTGCCAGAACTCTTTCAGATCGGGAACCTTCGCATCTTTCGCTTTTTCTTTCCCTTTGGATGTATAGCCCCGCTGTCCGGCAAGACCCGGGATTTCGTATTTCAATTTCGTGCTTTCAGGCAGGGCGAAAAAAGCCTGAACGACTTGGTACAATTCGTCGATCAATGCCTTGCCCATGCCGTGGTTGGCAATGGTGACAAACCCCGTCTCATTGAATGCCTTGCCGATGGCTTCCGAAAATTGATGGCGCTGCTCCGCCGATCCGTGGGTGTAATCATGAAGGTCGAGCCTCGGGATGTTTATCTTCGCCATCTTTCTTTTTTAGGGTAAAGGTACAAGTTTTTGGCAATAACTCCCGGACCTGATCTTAGTTGTTCAAAGCAATATAAACCAAGCCATCTTCAATCTTCACCGGATAGGTCTTGATGGCGCATTCGTCACCGGAGATGCATTCTCCTGTATCCAGTGCGAACGTTTTTTTGTGAAACGGACAGGCTACTTTCGGTTGGTCGCCAAGCGATCCGATCATGCCGCGGCTCAGGATCATTTGCCGTTTATGTGGGCACTCGTTCTGCGTGGCGTACCACTCATTTCTTCGCTTGAAATAAAAAAGGGCAATTTGTTGATTTTCCAGCTTCAAACAAACGCCGCCATTTGCAATCGTGTCTTCTACGCGGCAGGCTAATTTCCAGGGTGCCGATGTTGCTAACGTTTCCATAAATGTGTTGTGTGAAATAGTGAATTAAAGTTTGTTTTAATGGGTAGTCAATGTATTCCAATCTGCTGCTTTTTTCTGCCCTCTCAAGGTCTCGAAGCGTACCGTGTCGTCTTTTTCCTCGGGCGCGTTGACGAAATGAACAAAGCGTTTGCGTATTTCAGGGTCGTTAATGGCAACTTTCCACTCGCATTCATACGCATCAACCAATTCCTGCATTTCCTTTTCCCAGGTTTCGGCCATGCCTAAACTGTCGTTGACAACGACGTTACGTAGGTAATCGATCCCGCCTTCCATTTTGTTCAACCACGTGGCTGTCCGTGTAAGCGGGTCCGCCGTCCGTATGTAAAACATAAGGAACCGGTCGACATACTGAATACAGGTCGCTGAATCGATATCGCTGGCTAGTAGCAATGCGTGCTGTGGTTTGCTGCCGCCATTGCCGCATACGTAAAGGTTCCATCCTTTCTCGGTGGCAATAATTCCGAAGTCTTTGCTTTGTGCCTCAGCGCACTCCCGGACACATCCACTAACGGCGGATTTAAGTTTGTGGGGCGAACGCAATCCGCGGTAGCGCTCTTCGATCTGGATGGCGAATGTGACGCTATCGTGTAAGCCGAAGCGGCACCAGGTGCTCCCTACGCAACTTTTTACCGTGCGCAATGCCTTCCCATAGGCGTGGCCACTTTCAAATCCAGCGGCAATCAGTTCTTCCCAGATGGCGGGCAAGTCGTTCAAGTGTGCGCCGAATAGGTCGATGCGTTGGCCACCCGTGATTTTGGTGTATAGCCCGTATTTTTTCGCTACCTCGCCGAGGACAATCAATTTATCGGGGTGGATTTCGCCACCGGGGACGCGTGGAACAACGGAATAGGTTCCGCCGCGTTGGATGTTGGCTAAAAAACGGTCGTTGCTATCTTGTGCTACGTCGTTGCCCCGGCCAAGGATCATCTCGTTCCATAGGCTTGCCAGGATAGACGCCACCAGCGGCTTGCAGGTTTCGCAGCCGTCACCTTTCCCCACACTATCAAGTACCTCGTCATAGCTTTTCAGATGGTGGATCTTTACCAGGTCATACAGTTCCTGCCGACTGTAATTGAAGTGCTCGCAGATGGTGGCGCGGATGTATTTGCCCTGTTGCTTCATGGTGTGGGCGATGAGGTCCTTTACCATGGGCACGCAGCCGGCGCAGCCTGTGCCTGCTTTGGTACACTTGCTCACCCCCTCGAAGTTTTCGTAGCCCTGGTTGGTCACCGCATCGCATATCTGGGCTTTCGTGACACCTTCGCAGCTGCAAATCAGTGCGGAATCAGGAAGGGACTCCAATCCAGATCCAGTGGGCTTGTTGTCGGTATTTTCACCAAACAGGAGTATTTCGGGGTCCGAAGGGATGGGCATATTGTTGTTGACGGTTTGCAATAACATGTTGTAACTGCTGGCTTCGCCTACGAGAATCCCGCCGAGCAGCCGTTTGCCGTCGTTACTGATGTTCAGCCGCTTGTAGACGCCCTTGTGCGTGTCGTCCAACAGGATAGTACGCGCGTTAGGCTCGGCGATGAACGGGTCGCCAAAGCTGGCCACATCTACCCCCATCAGCTTTAGCTTAGTACTCATGTCAAAGCCATTAAATAACTTTTCTTCGCAGCAAATCGTGCAGGCGGCTACTTCAGCCATCTCGTACCCCGGGGCTACCAAGCCGTAGATCATGTTATTCGATAAGGCACACTCGCCGATGGCCAATATAGCGGGGTCCGAGGTGCGCATCGCTTCGTCCACGATGATTCCGCCACGCGGCCCGATGGCGAGGTCGCATGCCGCTGCCAGTTCATCTCGGGGTTTGATGCCTGCCGATATGATCAGGATATCTGCATCGATTTGGGTGTTGTCCGAAAAAGATAGCCCGGTGATGTGGTCGTTGCCAAGTATTTGGCTTGTTGATTTCTGTAACAGGCACGTGAGTCCGAGGTTGTGCAGTTTTGTTTGCAGCATTCGGCTGGCACTTTCGTCGATTTGCCGCGGCATCAGGCGGGGGGCAAACTCAATCACGGTCGATTCTTCGATGCCCAGGTCGACGAGGGCCTTGGCGGCTTCTAGCCCCAACAGTCCCCCACCGATGACGGCGCCTTTCTTCGCATGCAAGGCATGCGCCTTAATCAGGTCAAGGTCCTGTATGGTACGGTACAGGAAGACACCGGCTTTATTTACCCCCGGTATGGGCGGTACGAACGGGGCTGAGCCGGTTGCCAACACCAGAAAATCATATTCGAGCCGAAGGCCTTTCCGTGAAACAACCGACTTGCTGTCTCGATCGATAACCGTAACCGGATCGTTCAAATGCAATTCAATATTGTTTTCATCGTACCACTGCTGGTCGGAAAGGAAAAGATCTTCCAGGGAGCTGTCGGAGAAGTAATTTGTAAGATGTACCCTATCATAAGCCCGGACAGATTCCTCTCCAAAAACTACAATTTCTGATTTTTTGTCTTTATTTCTAAGTTTTTCACAGAATTTATGACTAATCATTCCATTACCAATTACAATTATTCTACATTTATTCATTTTTTGTTGTGAAATTTAATGATATGAATGATTTTTATTATTTATTTCTGCTAAAATAGATATTTATTTCAATAATAATGCTAAATTATATTATTTATATCATATAAATTAGTATTTTTGAATGTGAATTTTAATTCAAAAAGCATATTTTTATGTTAATTAATCAAAATTGCTTTTATATTTTGGGTGCTGGACCCGGAGACATTGATTTGCTGACACTAAAAGCACATAAAATACTTTCGATTGCTGATGTTTTGCTGTTTGATAACCTGATAAATGATGACTTGCTGAATATTGCACACAGGAATTGCATAAAAATCTACGTAGGCAAGAAGCCTTTTGGGGAGTATGTGCCCCAGACTGACATTAATGATTTAATAGCTTATTACTGTACGCGCTATACCCATGTTGTCCGGTTGAAGGGGGGCGATCCATATATATATGGGAGAGGGTTTGAAGAATGGGCCGTCGCCAGGCAATTGGGAGTCAACGTAACGTATGTGCCGGGTATCACGAGCATGCAAGGTGTAGGTATGTGGGATATTCCACTCACACATCGGGGCGCAAGTGAGGGTATTTGGGTATTGACCGGCATGAAAAGCGATGGTAGCATGGCGTCGGATTTGTCACTCGCCGTACAAAGTAATTCGACAGTAGTGATCTACATGGGTATGCGGAAGTTATCGGAGATCGCGCGGATGTATGTCATGCACGGAAAAGGAAACACACCCGCGGCCATTGTTCAGGATGCGACGAAACCAGATAGTCGGAGGGTGACGTGTGCCGTACGTGATCTGGCAAAATGCAGTCGGGAGGCCAATATGTGCAGTCCGGCGATTATCGTCATCGGCAACGTAGTTGCCTTGAGTGGAGGCGTGGAATCCCTTTCTATAAAGCGTAATGTCGTATGAACATCAGTTTTTTCAATGACCACCTTCAGCTGCCGTTTATCGGTAGGGCGGGGGTAAATAGATTAAAAAGCAAACGCGTGTTGGTGGTTGGCGCCGGAGGATTGGGCTGCCCGGTAATTTCGGCATTAGCGTCAAGCGGAGTCGGGCATATTGGGATTGCCGATGGCGATCGGGTCGAAACCACGAATCTGGCTCGCCAATATTTATATACGCCCAACCAGGTTGGTGAATTCAAAACAACCGCTGCAATAACCTATTTAAAAACCCGATATTTCGATACCAAGTTTGAAGCATATCCTTTTTTCCTGGGGATCAATAACATCGATCCATTGTTCGCCTCGTATGACCTGGTCATCGATGCGACCGATAATTTCCTGTCGAGGTCATTGATTGCCCAGACGTGCCAGCGGTTAAGACTCCCACAGGTCTATGGTGCTATTTTCCGGGCAGAAGGGCAAGTCACCGTTTTCAATTGTGGCGAGCCGCAGGGAGCCCTAGCCGATTTATTCGCCATTGACCCCGGCACCATCGTAGGGTCGGCCTGTGCAGAATCGGGCACCTATGTAATAGGTAGTGCGGTAATCGGCCTGTTGATGGCTAACGAAGCCGTCAAGGTATTGGCTGGGTTGCCCAACATCCTAGCGGGCAAATTGCTTCTTTTCGACGTACTGACACTCCAGCAGCGGGTCATCCGATTTTCCAAACCGCTGGCTGATTCAACGCTTTTGAACCCACAGCATGAGAGATATAACGCATAAAATCAGTACGCTTCGTACAGCACGGGCTAGTGCCGTTTTGTATATCACCGATCAAACCGCTTTGAAAATCAGGCAGCATGAATTGCCGAAGGGCAATTTGTTTGATGTAGCCCGCGCAGCGGCATTTTTGGGAGCAAAGGCAACCCCGCAATTACTTCCGCATTGCCATCCGGTTCACATCGATGGGATGGATGTGGATTTTGAATATATCTCTTCCGATTCCCATCCCGAGTATTTTCTTGGTGAACAGCTAGGGCGAGTGGGTATACAGCTTACCGTTATTGCCAAATCGATCGGCCGTACGGGCATAGAGATGGAAGCGTTGACGGCCGTATCGGTGGCTGCCCTTGAACTCTATGATATGCTGAAGCCAATTGATGATCAGTTGGAAATCAGTCACATCCGATTGGCGAAAAAAACCGGAGGCAAATCCGATAACGATCGCTTCCTTGCACCGTTGGCTACCTGTGCGATCCTCGTATGTTCGGACGCGACGGCGGCTGGCCACCGTTTGGATAAGAGTGGTAAAAAAATTAAGGAGCTGCTGTTAACAACAGGTGCGCAGGTAATGGATTACCGAATCGTGGCGGATGAAAAAGCCGAAATCCAGCAGGCCATCAAAACGTGGGTCAGCAAAGATGTCCATTTTATATTCACCACCGGCGGGACGGGGCTGGGACCGCGCGACATCACCGTGGAGGCTGTTGCTGAGCTATTGGATAGAACTGCGCATGGCGTCGCAGAGGCCATGCGAAGTCACGGCCAGCAGCGGACACCGATGGCGATGATGAGCCGTTCGATTGCCGGTACCATCGGGACGTCGTTCATTGTCACCCTGCCGGGCAGCACCAACGGGGTGAAGGAATGCCTGGAAGCTGTTTTGCCAGCTTTGTTTCATGTGCGAAAAATGATGGTAGGAGGAGGACATTAATATGCTGATGTATGTTGAAGCGGTAGCAAAGATCCGTGGCCTTGCGAAACCATTCTCGGTAGAAACTGTTCCGCTCACTTCGGCAATCAATCGCATCTTGGCTGATTCCGTTTTTGCAGACCGGGACTACCCGCCGTTTAACCGTTCGGCGATGGACGGAATAGCGATTCGAATAGCGGATTGGCAGATGGGTATCCGTGAATTTTGCGTCCGGGAAACCGTTTATGCAGGTACGGCTGCCGAATTTACGCTGGCTGAAGGTGAATGTTATCGGATCATGACAGGTGCAGCCTGCCCACCGACGGCCGATTCGGTTATCCGTAACGAAGATGTGAGCTACTTAGGGGATCAACGTGCTCGCGTAGAAAGCAAAGACGTAGGGCATCAGCAGCACATCGCGCAGCAGGGGGAGGACTTGGCCAAGGGCGACCTGGCGCTTTCCGCACCCTGTCAGTGCGATGCATCCGTCATCGGCACGTTGGCAGCACTCGGCGTCGGGAATATCCCTGTCTATGCCAACCCATCCGTCGCGATTGTCACAACGGGTAACGAAGTAGTAGATATCGACCAGCAACCCGATCGTTTTCAAATACGGAATAGTAATCAACACCTCCTACGCGCATTATGCGCGCAATGGCAGTTACCCGTGGCACGTTGCCAACATGTACGGGATGACCGCACCGCGTTGCGGGAAACGCTTGGGGAAGCGTTGGCGCATCCCATCGTCATCATCAATGGCGGCGTATCGGCAGGGGATGCCGACTATGTGCCTGAAGTATTGGGTGAGCTTGGCGTGGCTACGCTATTTCACAAGGTGCTGATCAAACCGGGCAAACCGGCGCTGGTGGGAACCGCAGCGAACGGCAACGTCGTGTTTGCTTTACCCGGAAATCCGCTGTCTTGCCTGGTGACGTTCAAATTGTTCGTGGAAGAATACCTGTGGTCTTGCTATGGGTTCCGGCATGCGCGACTCAAAAAAGCAAAGCTATTGAACCATCGATCGAAAAAGACCGCATTGGATGAATTTTTTCCTGTGTTCCGGGAAGCGGAAACCGACGGATACACCTGGCGACCGCACCATGGTTCGGGAGATATCACCGCGGCAATCGGGTGCGATGGCATCGGCTGGCATCCGCAGAACAAACGGGAAATCAATGCAAGCGAGGTGATTTCCATCCTCCCTTTGTCTTATTTTTAAGCTAAAACAGTAATGATTAAGAAGCAGCAGCCGCTTACCAAACTCCACATTTTTTCGTTTAAAGGCATCCAGATGAGAACGTTCCACCTGACGTGGATCACCTTCTTTTTCTGCTTTTTCGGGTGGTTTGGCGTGGCGCCACTCATGCCCATGATCCGCGACCAATTGGGGCTGACCAAAAGTGAAGTGGGCAATATCATCATTGCTTCCGTTTCTACGACGATCATCGCCCGCTTACTGATCGGTAAGCTGTGTGATTCGCTGGGGCCACGGCTCACCTACACGATATTACTGGTGGTAGGCGCCATTCCGGTGATGCTTATCGGCCTAAGCAATAGCTATATGTCATTTTTGCTATTTCGGTTCTTCATTGGGATCGTCGGGGCCTCTTTTGTCATCACCCAGTTTCACACATCGATGATGTTTGCCCCCAATGTCGTGGGCACAGCCAATGCCGTAACCGGCGGATGGGGGAATTTGGGTGGCGGCGTTGCCAACCTGGCGATGCCGTTTGTCGCCGCTGGTTTCGCAGCGATGGGATGGGTGAGCGAAGGGGATTCGTGGCGGCTGGCGATGGTGGTGCCCGGTGCCATCCTGCTGGTGATGGCGTTGGTTTATTACCGCTTTACCACGGATACGCCGGCCGGAAATTTCAAGGATTTGGAAAAGGTGGATGCCCGGGAGCGGCGAAAAAAGGGGAAGGGAGCATGGCGGGGGGTCTTGGGCGATTACCGGATATGGGCGTTGACGTTGGCCTATGCCGCATGCTTTGGTATCGAGATTACAGTAGACAATGTGGCGGCCCTATTTTTTATCGACCGCTTTGGTACCAGTCTGATTGTGGCGGGCGCCATGGCTGGCATATTCGGCGGCATGAATCTTTTTGCGCGGGCCCTCGGCGGTATCGTTAGCGACCGTGTCGGTAAGAAATTCGGCCTGAAGGGCAAGGGGATATTATTGGGGCTGCTTTTGGTGCTGGAAGGCGCAGTGGTTATGCTGTTTGCGGCGTCCGCATCTTTGGTAGTAGCAGTTATTACACTGTTAGTTTTCGCATTGTTCCTAAAAATGGCCAACGGCTGTACCTACGGAATCGTGCCTTTTATCAACAAAGATAATATCGGGGTAGTGAGCGGCGTGGTGGGTGCCGGAGGGAATATCGGTGCCATGCTGGTGGGTTTCCTGTTCAAGTCCGAGCATTTAACGTATGCTGACGCCTTTCAATACATCGGTGGCGGGGTGGTTGTCGTTGGGTTATTGGTGGCGCTCACGAAATTCCAGGAGAAACCGGCATACAGCGAGTCCCGTGTCCCGGATGAAGTTACCGAAATGGAACCGAGTAATGCAATAGATTGATTTACCTGCGTTGAAAATGAAGAAAACAGAAGTAACCAGTACTTGCTGTTATTGTGGAGTCGGCTGTGGGGTTAAGATTCAGCTCGATAAGCACGACCGGGTTACCGTGACCGGCGATGAGAGCCATCCGGTAAACCGCGGTAAAATGTGCAGTAAAGGCATGAACTTACAATATACCGTCAATGATCGGTCCGACCGGTTGCACTATCCGCAAATGCGATACCATCGCGGGATGCCGTTGCAACGCGTGAGCTGGGATGACGCGCTTACCCGCACCGCGGCGGTGTTCCGTACGCTTATTTCAACGTACGGACCGGATGCGGTGGCATTTTATGCATCGGGCCAATGCCTCACCGAAGAATATTATGTGATCAATAAGCTTATTAAAGGCTTTATTGGGAGCAATAATATCGATACGAATTCGCGCCTATGCATGAGCAGTGCGGTAGCTGCATACAAGATGAGCCTTGGTGAGGATTCGGTGCCGATTTGTTACGATGACATCGAACTGACGGATTGCTTGTTGGTTGAAGGTGCCAATCCGGCATGGTGCCATCCGATTCTTTGGCGCCGGGTGGAAGCCCACAAGGCGAAAAATCCCGACACCAAGATCATTGTGGTCGATCCACGTAAAACGGATTCTGCGGCCGTTGCCGATATCCATCTGCAGATACAACCCGGTACCGACATGGTACTGAACTATGCCATCGGTCGGTTGCTGATCGAAAACGGCGATATCGATGCTGACTTTATCGCAAACCATACGGAAGGGTTTGCGGCGTATAAAGCGCGGGTATTCGAGCGGACCGTGGCGGAGGCTGCGTGGATTTGCAACGTGCCGGAGGAGGATATCCGTCAGGCCGCTAACTATATCGGTGAGTCTAACTCACTTCTGACATTGTGGACGATGGGACTCAACCAAAGTGTCAAAGGAGTCGACAAGAACCTATCACTGATCGACCTCAACCTCATTACCGGCCGAATAGGGAAGTCGGGGTCGGGCCCGTTTTCCTTAACCGGACAACCCAATGCCATGGGCGGCCGGGAAGTGGGTGGGCTGGCCAATTTGCTTCCGGCGCACCGCGACCTGAAGAATGATGCCCATCGGCGGGAAGTCTCGGATTTCTGGGGTGGCACCACGATATCCGATCAATCGGGGCTTACCGCCACCGAAATGTTCGACGCTCTGGCCGATGGGAAGCTGAAAGCCATCTGGATCCTGTGTACCAATCCGCTGACGAGTCTGCCTAATGCCCGGAGGGTGGAGCAGGCATTGAAGAAGGCCAAATTTGTCGTCGTGCAGGAAATCAGCAATAAGCCACAGACATTGGATTACGCCGATGCGATTTTACCCGCAGCAGGCTGGGCAGAGAAAGAAGGGACGATGACCAATTCCGAACGCCGGATCAGTCACCTGCACAAAATCATTGACCCACCAGGGGAAGCACTTCCTGATGCCGAGATCATCTGCCGCTTTGCGCAGAAGATGGGATACGACGGATTTGATTACGCGGACGCCGAAGCCATATATCGTGAACATGCTCGGCTAACGGCGAAAACGTCCATCCAGATTGATGGATTGGATTACGCCGGGATTGACCGCCACAAGACCGTCCAATGGCCCTACCGGAAGCGGCGGGATACAGGCACACCCCGCTTATTTGAAGGCCACCAATTTCATACACCCACGAAAAGGGCTATCATCCACAGTCCCGGTACCGAAATGCCAAGTGAGCATCCCGACATGGATTTCCCTTTTATTTTAACCACCGGGCGGGTTCGCGACCAATGGCACACGATGACCAAAACAGGGAAGGTAAGCAAGTTGAAGCAGCATATCAAAGAGCCCCAATTGGAGATACACAAAGACGATGCCGGGCGCTTGGGTATCGAAGAGGGGCAATTGGTTGAAGTGACCTCACGCCGGGGCAACGTGCGTGTTAAGGCCACCATCGGCGACACCATAAAACCCGGCTGTGTATTTCTGCCCATGCACTGGGGCAAACTGTGGGGGTCGGATTTAAATCGGGCAAATAACCTGACCAACCCATTGTTGGATCCGGTTTCCAAAGAACCCGATTTCAAATTCTGCGCGGTAAGGGTAGCACGTTACCAGAAAAAGCCCGAACGGGTTGTGATTGTTGGTGCGGGCGCCGGTGCTTTCGGATTCGTGAAAGCGTTCCGCGAAGTCAATAAAACCGACGAAATTACCGTGTTCAACAACGAAGACCTGCCGTTTTACAACCGGGTAATGCTGCCGCACTACGTAAACGGCGACCAGCAATGGAGCGAATTGATTAGAATGCAGGATGAGGAAGAGCAAGATGTTTACCAAATCACGCATATTCGGGGCGTGACGGTGACCCACATCGATCGCTCAACGAAATACGTGGAGGATTCGCGGGGGATAAGGACACCGTACGATGTGTTGGTTTTAGGTACCGGCAGCCGCCCGACGATGCCGAAAGATATTCCGACGATGCCAGGGATTTTCAGTATGCGGCGGCGGTCTGATGCCGACAACCTCCGGAAGTTTCTTCGCAAAGACGCGTCGGTCGTCATTATCGGCGGTGGGTTGCTGGGATTGGAAATGGCCGCAAGCCTGCGGGAAATGGGTATGAAAATAACCATTGTGCAGCGGGTTTCGCGCTTCCTGAACCGGCAATTGGATGCCCTGGGTAGCCAGATGCTCCACGAGGAGATGGTAGAGCAGGGGTGCGACGTCTATTACAACGATGAGGTCCAGCTCTATTATGGCCGGAATAAGGTTAACAAAGTCGAGTTGAAGAGCGGTCGGCAGATCAAGTGCGATGCCGTTATCGTGGCGATCGGTACGACCCCCAATATCGAGTTGGCCAAGGCCGCTGGGCTCCAGTGTCAACGCGGGGTCGTGGTGAACAATCGGTTGCAGACCAGCGATCCTTCGATTTATGCCATTGGCGAGATCGCCGAATTTGATGGCGTGCTATATGGGATCACTGCTGCGGCGGAACAACAAGGCGCGGTGGCAGCAAGGTACCACCATGGTGATGTGGGGAGTGTCTATCAGGGAAGCGTGTTTATGAATATCATCAAGATACAAGGATTCGATCTGTGTAGCATCGGTCTGGTTGATTGCCCCGATGATACCTATGAGGAGATTGTTTTCATCGATAAAGCCCAACGCTTTTACAAGAAGTGCATTATCCACCAGGATCGGCTGGTCGGTGCTATTTTGATCGGTGATAAAAATGAATTTCTCGAGTTCAAAGACCTGATAATGAACAAAACCGAGCTCAGTGAGAAACGCTTGCAGTTGTTGCGAAACGGCCCGACAAAGGAACCGGTTATCGGGAAGTTAGTATGCAGCTGTAGCCAAGTAGGCGAGGGGAACCTCACCAACCTGGTCCGGTCGGGATACACCGAAATGAACACACTCTGCGAAGCAAGCGGCGCGGGAACCGGATGTGGATCTTGTCGTCCGCAGGTGATGACTATTTTAGAAGCGGTGTTGTTAGAGACGGAAAAAGCGGAGGTAGTCCATGATTAAGCAAACCCAACCCACGGTGCAACGTGTCAAGGTCAACCTACCGGGAGGTTTCGTTCCGATCGGCGATTTCCGTGCGTTGTTAACGGCGGTCGAATCTGTGGGGGTTCGAACCGTAAAGGTAGGCGCCCGTCAGCAGTTGCTATTCGCGGCGACCTCCGATCAGCTCGAAGAGCTGACCTACGACTTCTTCGGGCAGGAACTGCTCCATGAGGTAAACACCGATTATTACCCAAACATTGTCAGCTCCTACGTATCGGACGGTATCTTTAACCAGACCCGTTGGCTGCGGGAGGGCATTTACAAAGATATCCTCGCTTCGTTTGAATTCGTACCGAGACTGAAAGTGAACATCGTGGACGCGAACCAGTCGCTGGTACCTTACTATACGGGCAACCTGAATTTTGTGTCGTCTGATGTCGGTAATTTTTGGCATGTCTTTATCCGGTGGCCAAAAACCAACCGGATATTCGAATGGTCTTCGCTTGTTTACTCCATGGATATCGGTGAAATCTGCCGGCAACTTGAGCTTTTGATCCTGGGGGGGGATGGATTGCCGAGGGATCGTGGCGTAGCCTTGGGCCCAAGTCTCGAGTCGAAGGTGAAAGAGTTGGTGCAATTCCATCACCAGAAACTCGTTCAGCCATTGGTGGAGCCGGAATTCCGCCTACCTTATTACGAAGGGTTTAACCGATACGATGAAAAATTTTGGCTGGGTATATATCGACCCGACGAAACATATACGGTTGCTTTTCTGCTCAGCGTCTGCGAAGCCTGCCAGACCTCCCGGATCGGGCAGCTGTATACCACCCCATGGCGATCATGGATCATCAAGGATATCCGGCAGGAAGACCGAAAGATGTGGGACCATATTCTCGATGAGCATCGCGTCAATCTACGGCATGCATCGAACGAGTTGAATTGGCAGGTTGAAGATTGGTGTGAACCCGCCTTGAAGCTGAAGCGTTCGATTGTCCGTTACTTCGATCGGTGGAATCTCCGGACGTATCGGTTGTGCTTTGGCATCAAGATCGGCTCGAACAGCGGCATTTGGGGTTCGATTATTTTAAAGGGGGCTAGCGTAGAAGGACCGGAATTGTATTTTGACGTATTGCATACGGAAGACTTCAATGCTAATTCGCGCGTACTCATCCCTTATAAGCAAGGGGTAGCACAACGGTCGCTGCCCAACGTCCTCAAGGCGCTTTGCGACGACTTTTATGATTCGTCGGCGATCGGCGGTCTATCTGCGGACCGCTCGGTAGTGCACTCATCCCAAAGCACCGAGGACGAGCCTGAACATCGCCAGTTCCAATGTGCGCACTGCCTAAGCATTTACGACCCGGTTTATGGGGATATGCTAGCGGAAATTCCGCCGGGTCTATTGTTTGATGATCTGCCGGAGAGCTATACGTGCGGGCTTTGTGGCGCATTAAAGAAGGACTTTAATCCGATTAATCGAATGGATAATCCATCATTAACAAATTAGGTGTGGAGTTTTATACGATACTGCTCTTATTCGTTGTTGGCTTTTTGTATGCGTCCGTGGGACACGGGGACGCCGGTGGTTACATTGCCGTTTTGGCGATTTTTGAGATTCCCGTCATACAAGATACGCCGCTCATTTTAGTGCTTAGCATGCTGGTGGCGGTTACGGGGGTATCCAGTTTTGTCGCGCCGGGCAGTTTAAGCGGCCCATTTGCGTGGTGCTGATGGTAGCTTGCTGTAAGTTGTTGTTTTTTATGTGATGGACCGTTTAAAAGATTATATGGGGCGATCATTCCGTGTACTACGTGTCAGCCTATTGGATGCATGTAACTTCGCGTGCACCTACTGTGTGTGTGACGATCAGCCTATCCCGGAAGGGATAGAAAAGGCTACCTTATCGGTTGATCAGCTTACCCGATTGATTGGTAAATTGCATCAGACGCTCAACCTGCAGACCGTTCGGTTAACCGGCGGCGAACCGTTGCTGTATCCGGAGTTGCCCGGATTGATTGCAGGCATCCGTTCGCTGGGCGTTCGAAACATCAAAATGACGACAAATGGTTTCTTGCTGGCGCGGAAAGCCGAGGCGTTGAAGCGTGCCGGACTCCAATCGATCAACGTGTCGCTGGATGCGCTGGATGAAGGACGTTTCTTGCGGATGACGAAACGGACAGGGGTAGCACGTGTGGTCGATGCGATTTTGGCGGCGAAGAGCGCCGGCATGGCGGTGAAAATCAATACGGTGGTCATGCGAGGTGAAAACGACAGCGAACTATTGTCGTTGCTGGATTTCGCATTCAGCCACGGTATTGACATCCGTTTTTTGGAGTTGATGGGGATGGGGCACTTACATGGGAATACGGGCGGCAAGTTTTTTTCAAAGCACGACATGTTAGCCGAGATTACCCGCCGGTACCGTGTATGTGAGCAAGCTAAACAGCCTGGCGAGACGGCGACGTACTACGGTACCGCTTGCGGGCATCGCTTTGGGATTATCGCCAATGAAACCCAACCCTTTTGTTTCGATTGTAACCGGTTGAGGCTGGATATCAATGGAAATATTTATGGCTGCTTAAGCTGCAATACCCCCATCCCGATCGCGGAGATTACGACGAAAGGCGGTTTGGAAGCCAGCCTTGCTGCAGCATTGGAGCAAAAGCAACTGAAGTTTTCAGGAAGCGCGTTGAGTATGTTAACCATAGGAGGATAAATGATGATTACATTGGAATTTTATGCGGCGTTGAAGGATCATTTCCCGACCACGTTGGAGGTCGAGGAGCAGCTGAGCGATGTGCGTTTACTACGTGCGTATTTAGCCGACAAGCGATTGTCAGCGTCGAAGTTGCTCACCCAGTGCCGGTTTGCGGTAGACGATACGTTTGTTGATGAAGAGTATGCACTCCGTGATGGGGATTTGGTCCTGGTTATTCCACCGAGCAGCGGAGGGTGAGGCATGGAGCATTTAAGCAGGAAACGTATCGATGTAATGTCACTATGGAAGCGGAGCCATCACCCCGAAGCCGGTGGTATTGTACTGTTCAGTGGCGAAGTAAGGAATAACCATCAAGACAAGGAAGTTTCACATCTTTATTATGAGGCTGCTGAGCCAATGGCTAACAAGATGATTGCGGCATTACTAGACGAAGCTACGCAACGGTGGGGATTGCAAATTGCTGTGGCTGTGCATCGGTTAGGCAAGGTGGCGGTTATGGAAACGGCAGTGGTAGTGATTACCGGCGCGGCCCACCGCAGGGAAGCGTACGCGGCCAATCAATATATCATCGATCGCATCAAGCATCATGTGCCGATATGGAAATGCGAATACTTGGCGGGTGGTGAACGCATATGGGGAGGACGTTGTTCGTGTCATGGCGAACAACTGGATAGCGCTTGTTTAACGATTGGATAAATGAGTACGACCGTACGGAATTTGATTGGGCTCGTACTCTGCGGTGGTAAAAGTAGCCGGATGGGGACGGACAAGGGGATGTTGGTGAGGGATGATTGTACGTGGGCCGAGCACATGGGCACTAAGTTGGAACTGCTTGGTTTAAAAACGTATGTTTCGATTAACTCCTTGCAATTTGAAAAATATCGACAGTTCTTTTCCTCATCGGCAATGATACCCGACGCAGTGGATGTCAAAGGGCCTTTGGGCGGGTTGTTGAGTGCACATCTGCGTTTTCCTAAAAAAGATATCCTGGTCGTTCCGTGCGACATGATCGATTTAGACGCATCCCTATTGCGTCAGCTGCTAAACATCTACCGGCAAATTGTCGAAGCGGACGTATATGTGTTTGGGCATGCCACGCATATTGAGCCCTTGTGCGCCATCTATGCCGCTTCAGGCCTCCGTAAATTGTTTTCGGGTTACAGGAACGGCAGTCTGCTTAGCTTTTCGGTGCGTCAGGCTACAAAATCATTGCATGCTGTACACTTGCCTAAACCCGAAAGTACGGATGATTTCCGGAATTATAACACGCCCCAGTGCGTTATCAAAGAGAGTATTTATCCGATTAAGGAATAACCATTTACGTGTTTTCGCAATGCTGCAGCTAGATTCTAGGCGCTTCCGCCAATGCGGACAGTGCAGGCAGGTTGTCAATCCGGATTTGGCGGCCGTCGAGTGTGATCATCTTTTCGCTGATCAGGTCATTTAACATACGGAATAGCGATTCGTAGGTCGTGCCTAGGTAGGCGGCCAGGTCCTGCCGGCTTAGGTGGATATTGATATATCCCGAGGCGGTCGTGCCGAATTGGCCCTGGAGCTGAATGAGAGCCGAAGCCAATCGGTGCTTCACGGTCATATGAACGAGGTTGTACATTTTTTGCTCGGATTCCTTCAGCTCATCGGCATAGAATAGCATCAACTGATGGGTGAGCGCCGTGTTCACCTTGAGGGTGGACAGAAAGAAATCCAGTTCAACAAAACATAGCAAGGTGGGTTCCAGCGTGGTGGCTGATATGGGAAATACACTACCCTTCGTGGCAAAGCCACGATGCCCTACAATGGCTCCGTTATGTGCAAAACGGACGATAAGTTCCTTGTCTCCCCATTGTTTGTGTACCTTCACCGTTCCGGAATAGACGAAATAAATGCCGTTGACGGGAGTCCCTTCTTGGATGAATCGGGCGCCTTTCTTCAATCGCATGTTTTTCCTTTTTGTGCCAACAAAGGAAACCCATTCCGGCAAGGCATGCCGGCACATAAAGCAGGTTTTTAAATCACATTGCTTGGGTGGTTTCATTCGGGACGCCCTAATCACACAAAGAAACAGATAAATTGATTGTTGCACAACAGTCGCCACTAAAAAAGGACCGAAAATTTGCTTTCCAAAATTATTTCAGCTAAATTTGCTATGCATGCATAATAAATTGTATGCGAAGCCAGTATGAACGAGGACAATACGATAGACTATTACTTGAAGGCTGCGTGGCAGTCGGCAGCAAATAAATACAACCAGATTGCTGCGCAATTCGGGATTACCCAAGCTACGGGGTATGTGCTCATCAATATCCACAAAGAAGGTACGCCGGTTTCGCAGATTGCCAACTTGCTGGGGGTAAAAACCACAAGCTTGTCGCGTATATTAAACAACCTGGAAGGTTTGGGGTTGATTTATAGGGAGACCAATAGCGCTGATAAGCGCTCGGTGAAAGTCTTCTTAACGGAATCGGGAAAAGAGAAACGGGCCCAAGCTAAGGATGTGGTTCGGAAATTCAATACGTATCTCGACGAGCACCTGTCTGAGGAGGAGCGGTCGTCGGCCATACACACGTTGAAACGCATCAACGAGCTGGCCATACAGTATAAACCGGAGTGAGACATCAAATATGAGATTTGAGATATGAGACATCAGACAATAGAGAAGCGGCGGATCACCAAGGTAGCTGTTTTGGGCTCGGGGGTGATGGGGTCGCGCATTGCATGCCATTTCGCCAATATCGGTGTGGAAGTATTGTTGCTCGATATTGTGCCCAATGAATTGACTAAACCGGAAGCGGCCAAGGGACTAACGTTCGACAGCAAGGCGGTACGCAACCGCATCGTGAACCAGTCGCTGGAGGGCGCCATCAAAAGTAATCCCTCGCCTGTATTCAGTAAACGGAGTGCGAAGCGGATTACGACCGGGAACTTCGACGACGATTTCGCAAATATTGGGTCGGCCGACTGGATCATCGAGGTGGTGGTGGAGCGGTTGGATATCAAAAAACAGGTGTTCGACCGGGTGGAACAGTATCGTAAGGCAGGTTCGCTGGTCACTTCCAATACGTCAGGCATTCCCATCCATTTGATGGCTGATGGACGTAGCGACGACTTCAAATCACATTTCTGCGGTACACACTTTTTCAATCCGCCCCGTTACCTGCGATTGCTCGAAATTATCCCCACCCCGGATACCCAGCCGGCGGTTGTTGACTTCCTGATGCATTATGGCGACAAGTTCCTCGGTAAAACCACCGTGCTCTGCAAAGATACGCCAGCATTCATCGGCAACCGCATCGGCGTGTATTCCATGCTGGCCCTTACCCATTTGGTCGAACAGCTTGGTCTCACGGTTGAAGAAGTGGATAAGTTTACCGGTCCAGCCATGGGGCACCCCAAGTCGGCGACTTTCCGTACGGCCGATGTGGTGGGCCTTGATACGCTGGTAAACGTGGCCAACGGACTGGCGGAGAACGCACCCAATGATGAAGCCAAAGGGGTTTTCCAATTGCCCGAATACATCCAGCAGATGGTCGACAAAAAATGGCTGGGCGAGAAGAGCGGACAGGGGTTCTACAAGAAAATAAAGGCCGAAAAAGGCAATAGCGTTATCCTGGCACTCGATCTTAAAACGCTGGAATACCGCCAGCAGGACAAAGTGAAGGCACCGACGCTGGATGCTACAAAAGGGGAGGAGGATATCCGCAAACGCATGAAGGTGTACGAGCAGGGCACCGATAGAGCCGGCGAATTCTTCCGCGCCATGCATTACCCGTTGTTTGAATACGTCTCCCGCCGGGTGCCCGAAATCACCGACGAATTTTTCCGCATCGACGACGCCATGCGTGCCGGATTCGGTTGGGAGCTCGGCCCGTTTGAAGTGTGGGATGCCTTGGGCGTGAAGGAAACGTTGGAAAAGATAAAATCAGAAGAAAAGCGCGTGCCCGGCCACAGTGGCGAGGTAGCCGATTGGGTACAGGATATGGTGGCCACGGGCCACGACTCCTTTTACAAGGTGGAAAATGGTGCACGTCATTATTACGATATCGGCAGCAAATCGTACAAACCCATTCCCGGTATTGAGGGTTTTATTATCCTCAATGACATCCGCGAGCAGAAAACTGTCTGGAAGAACAGCGGGCTTACGGTTACCGACCTCGGCGATGGCATCCTCAATGCGGAGGTCCACACGAAGATGAATACGATAGGGGGCGATGTCATCCAAGGGTTGCATAAGGCTATCGATTTGGCAGAAAAGGACTTCCGGGGGCTGGTCATCGGAAACGACGGAGCCAATTTTTCCGCCGGTGCGAACATCGGCATGATTTTCATGATGGCGGTGGAGCAGGATTACGACGAACTGAATATGGCGGTGAAGACGTTTCAGGATACGGCTATGCGGCTGCGGTACTCCGCCATCCCTGTGGTAGCCGCGCCGTTTAATCTCACGCTGGGCGGTGGCTGCGAGTTTTCCATGCATGCTGACTTCGTGCAGCTCCATGCCGAAACGTACATGGGGTTGGTGGAATTCGGGGTGGGGGTCATTCCGGGCGGCGGCGGCTCAAAGGAGTTTGCGCTACGTGCGTCTGACGAATTCAAGGAAGGGCAGATTGTGCAACAAACACTGCGGGATCGGTTCCTGACCATCGGGCAGGCCAAGGTGTCTACGTCGGCGGTAGAGGCGTTCGAATTGGGGTATCTCCAGGCGGGTAAGTACGCCATCAGCATGAACCGCGGCCGGTTGCTGGCCGACGCCAAGGCAAAGGCTATTGAATTGGCGGAGACGGGATACACGCAACCGGTACGGCGAAAGGACATCACGGTACTGGGCAAGCAGGGGTTGGGTATCGTGTATGCCGGAGCAAACTCGATGCGTGCCGGTAATTACATTTCCGAACACGACCAGAAGATATCTGAAAAGTTGGGCTGGGTGATGTGCGGCGGCGACCTGTCGTCGCCAACCGAAGTGTCCGAGCAATACTTGTTGGATCTGGAGCGGGAGGCCTTCTTATCGTTATGCGGCGAGCGGAAGACGCTGGAAAGAATCCAACACATGCTAACCAAAGGTAAACCATTAAGAAATTAACTATGGACGCGTATATTGTGGCTGGGTATAGAACAGCGGTTGGAAAAGCCCCACGAGGCGTATTTCGTTTTACAAGGGCGGATGATCTCGCGGCAGATGTCATTAAGCACCTAGTAGCTTCCGTGCCTAATCTTGATAAAGAGCAAATTGACGATGTAATCGTGGGTAATGCCACCCCGGAGGCAGAACAGGGGCTTAACATCGGCCGGATGATTTCATTGATGGGCCTCGATACGGAGAAAGTGCCGGGCATGACGGTGAACCGTTATTGCGCGTCGGGTTTGGAAACCATCGCTACGGCCGTAGCTAAAGTCAAGTCGGGCATGGCAGATGCCATTATCGCGGGCGGTGTGGAAGTCATGTCGGGCATGCCGTTCGGCGGCTGGAAGCTAGTGCCCAATGCGGAAGTGGCTAAAAAACATCCTGATTGGTACTGGGGGATGGGGCTTACAGCGGAAGCCGTAGCCAAAGAATACAAGGTAAGCCGGGAAGACCAGGATGCATTTTCCTTGGAGTCGCACCGGAAGGCGGTAGCGGCTATAAGTAATGGTCACTTAAAAGACGGCATAGTGCCTATCACCGTTCAGGAACGGTATCTGGAAGACGGTAAGAAGTTAAATACCCGCGAGTATGTGGTGGATACTGACGAGGGGCCGCGTGCAGATACGAATATGGAGGCGCTGGCGAAACTGAAACCGGTTTTTGCAGTAGGGGGAACGGTTACCGCAGGTAATTCCTCCCAGACGTCCGATGGCGCCGCGTTTGTACTGGTCGTTTCCGAAAAGAAAATGAAGGAATTGAATGTGGAGCCCATTGCCCGCTTGGTAAGCTACGGTGTGGCCGGGGTGCCGCCCCGTATCATGGGTATCGGCCCTATCTTTGCCATTCCAAAAGCATTGAAGATGGCGGGGATGAAGCTCGACGATATGGAGCTCATCGAGCTGAACGAGGCTTTCGCAGCACAATCGCTGGCGGTCATCCGCGAGCTCGGCATCAATCCCGATATCTTAAATGTAAACGGCGGCGCCATCGCATTGGGGCATCCGTTGGGTTGCTCGGGGGCCAAATTATCGGTGCAGCTGTTCCATGAAATGAAACGCCGGAACCAACGGTACGGCATGGTAACGATGTGTGTAGGCACCGGCCAGGGTGCGGCAGGCATCTTCGAGATTTTATAACGCATAACTAGATTCAAATGGACTCGGACACAAAAACAACGATAAAAGGGGGTGAATTCGTCATCCGTGAAACGTCCTTTGAGGATGTGTTCGTCCCCGAGGAATTCGACGAGGAACAGGTGATGATCCGGCAGACCTGTAACGATTTCCTGGAAGCAGAGATTTTTCCCAACCTGGAGCGCATCGATGCACAGGAGGAAGGACTTATGGAAAGCCTGCTCGATAAGGCCGGTGAGCTGGGCTTGTTGGGCGTTTCCGTTCCAGAAGCCTACGGGGGGTTTGGAAAGAATTTTAATACGTCCATGCTCGTCGCGGATGTAATCGGCGCGGGCCATTCGTTCGCTGTTGCCCTTTCGGCCCATACGGGTATCGGCACGCTGCCTATCCTTTACTATGGCAACGATGCCCAAAAGGAAAAGTACGTCCCGAAACTGGCCACAGGCGAATGGAAGGCGGCCTATTGCCTAACGGAACCCAATTCGGGGTCTGATGCCAATTCGGGACGCACCAGTGCGAAGCTCAACGGGGAGGGTACCCATTACCTTATCAACGGGCAAAAGATGTGGATCACCAATGGCGGATTTGCTGATGTATTCATCGTCTTTGCTAAAATCGATGACGACAAGAACCTGACCGCATTTATCGTGGAACGCGATTTCGGCGGCATTACCATGAATCCGGAAGAGCATAAGCTCGGCATCAAGGGCTCATCCACCCGACAGCTGTTTTTCAACGATTGTCCCGTGCCGGTAGAAAATATGCTGTCTGATCGCGAGAATGGGTTTAAAATTGCCGTTAATATTCTCAACGTAGGGCGTATTAAGCTTGGTGCCGCTACCATTGGCTCTTCCCGGCGGGTAATCAACCAAGCAGTGCGGTATGCCAACGAACGGGTGCAATTCGGCTTGCCGATTTCCAAATTCGGGGCCATCCGTTATAAGCTGGCCGAAATGGCTGTAAGGAATTTTGCGGTGGAAAGTGCCGCATACCGGGCCGGGCAAAACATCGACGATGCCTACGATGCATTGGTGTCTGGGGGCATGGATGCAGCGAAAGCCAAGTTGAAAGCCACCGAGCAGTTTGCCATTGAATGTGCCATATTGAAGGTGTGGGGCTCTGAAATGCTCGACTATGTGGTGGATGAGGGCGTACAGGTATACGGGGGCATGGGCTATTCGGCCGACGCGCCCATGGAACGGGCTTATCGTGACTCGCGCATCAACCGCATCTTTGAGGGCACTAACGAAGTCAATCGCTTGCTCATCGTGGATATGCTCCTGAAGCGCGCCCTCAAAGGGGAGCTCGACCTCATGGGTCCAGCACAGGCAGTGGCTAGCGAGTTAATGGCCATTCCCGATTTCGGGGAGGTAGAAGATGCACTGTTTACCTATGAAAAGAAGCTGCTCGCCAACCTGAAGAAAGCGGGGTTGCTGGTGGCCGGTGCGGCCGTGCAAAAGCTGATGATGACGTTGCAAAAAGAGCAGGAAGTGCTGATAAACATCGCCGATATTATTGGTGGCGTGTACGTGGCCGAATCGACATTGCTCCGTGCCGAAAAATTGGTGCAGCAGCGGGGTGAGCAAGCCGTGCAACGGCAGCTGGATATGGCACGGGTATACTTGCACACCACGATAGACCGGGTGTACCTCGCCGGGAAGGAAGCGTTCAATTCCTTTGCCGAGGGTGATGAATTGAAGATGATGCTGGTCGGCCTCCGGCGTTTCACCAAGACGGAACCCTACAACGTCAAGGATGCCCGGCAACGGATAGCAATAGCATTAATTGAGGCAAATGGCTGGTGTTTCTAAAGATTCACAAACACATGAAGCGGAACCGGGGTGGGACAACTTATCCCGGTTTTTTGTTGACTATACATTAGGATCTGTCTGATATGGAAATTAGACCGATATTACATCATTATAGAAAGTCCTGCATATTTCGTACGTTTGGCTAGGGTATCATCGATGGCATCAGCAATTGAAGAGCAGAAATTATTGGAAAGTTACCGGGAAACCGGCAACCTGCAGTTGCTAGGCAAGCTGTATGAACCATACATGCCCCTTGTGTATGGTTTGTGCTTCAAATATTACAAAGACGAAGCAAAAAGTGAAGATGCGGTGATGCAGATTTTTGAGTCGCTCATCACGAAACTGCGTGCCCATGAGGTAACCAATTTCAAGAGCTGGTTATACACGTTGGCCCGAAACCATTGCCTCATGGATTTGCGGACGGCCAATCGCATACACACGGTCGCTATCGACGAACATCTTGTGGAAAGTGACGCTTTTCTGCATCAACAACATAGTGGGGGGGGAATCCCGGAGGAAAAACTGACGTTGATGGAGTCTTGCTTAAAAACACTCAATGCCGAACAGCAAACATGTGTCCGGCTATTTTACCTGGAGCAGAAATGCTATAAAGAAGTCGCCGACATCACTGGTTATGACCTCAACAAGGTGAAGAGCCATATCCAGAACGGCAAGCGCAATTTGAAAATCTGTATGGAGAAAGATAAACATGAATACTAGTTACCATATTGTCCGTATACAGCGGTACCTCAACGGCGAACTGAGCAGGGATGAGATGTATGAACTCGAACGGGAGGCACTCGACGACCCGTTACTGCAGGATGCGATCGATGGCTACCGGTTGCAGCAGCATGTGAGCCATCGGCAGCTTAGTTTGCTACAGCAACGGTTGGCCGACCGTATTGGGGGGCAGGCGAAGGAGCGCAATGCATTTTTCTTCGGATGGCAGCGCCTTAGTGTGGCAGCCACTGCGTGTGTGCTCATGGTGCTCGTACTGGTACTGCTATGGATGCGCAACCAACCGGCACAGCAACGGGCTGATGAAAAGGAAGTACATGTGGAACTGGCTGCTCCCGAAACGCTAGTGAGTGCCTACGCGGTAGCGGCTACCGGTGCCGGACTCGATGCTTATCCGGAAGGGGGATGGGATGCCTTCAATGGATATCTCCGTGATCAGCTTGCGGGTACCTCACTAAGGGGAAAGACCATATTAGCCTTCGAGATTAATGCGCAGGGGATGCCAGTGAATATCGAAACGGCTGGTCAAGCAGATACGGATTTCCTTTCTGAGCTGCGGCCGCTATTGGAGGCGGGACCGAAATGGAGTGGCCATAAAGCACAGTTGGAAATTACATTCGAATAGTAAGGGTACCCACCGCGGCTTACTCTTCCCATCGGACTTTCTCGGCAAGCGGCCTTCGGTTTGCTGCTCGCGACGGCTCATCGTGATAGCCCATGTAAAAGAAGCCGAGGCATTCTTCGTTTTCGGCAAGCCCTAAAAATTTACCGATATTTTTGATGGTACCGGGACTGCTCCAGTAGCCGCCGATACCCGCTGCAGACGCGGCTAGCCAGAGATTCTGAACCGCACATGCAGTAGCAGCAAGTTCTTCCCATTGTGGCACCACACCACTGTATGAAGCCACGATCGCGACGACTGCTCCGGACCGCAGCACCTTGTCGCGCGTGCTATCCAGTTTTTTCTGAAGGAATTGTTCCGGCGGGGTATGGGCTTTGTAAAGTGCAGCCAGTTGTTCCGCCAGCCGCTTCAGGCCCTGCTCACGGAATACGATAAACCGCCACGGCTGGGTAAGCTTGTGAGTCGGCGCGGCGTTGGCACAATCTAGCAGCTCGGTTAACAATGCTTTGGGGATAACCTGCGAGGTATAGCTTGGCGGAAAAATTGCCCGACGATGATTGATAATCTGTTTGATGGTTTCGAAATGAGCTGATGGCATATGGAGAATGACTTACGATTTACAACGCGCTGACTTATGATTTATGATCCCGACTCGGCGAGCCCCCACAACGCTGCTATGTGTAGAATGGTTCGGACAGCCTTTCCCATATCCTGTACGGACACCCACTCTTCTTTTCCGTGGAAGGCATGGCCACCTGCAAAGATATTGGGGCAAGGCAGGCCCATGAATGAAAGTCGTGAGCCATCCGTTCCACCTCGGATACTCCGGCGGATAGGGTCCATGCCCGCACGTCGGATGGCTTCCAGACCGATTTCCATGATTTGTGGGAAGCGGTCGAGTACCTGTTTCATGTTGCGATACTGTTCCGTAACTTTAAACCGGTAGCTACAACCGGGGTGTCGAGCTAGTACCGACCTGACGATGGCCTCGAGTTCCTGTTCATGGCGATGTAGATTTTCGTCGGTGAAATCACGAACAATAAACTCGATGGTGGCCTGTTCGACGCCTCCCTTGATGGACACCGGGTGTACGAAGCCTTCGCGGTTACTGGTTGTCTCGGGCGATAGCCGGTCTTTGGGAAGTGCTTCAATGACGCTGGCAGCGACTTTCAGCGCGCTTTGCAGCTTGCCTTTCGCAAACCCGGGGTGTACGCTGACGCCATCGACGGTGACGGTTACCCCATCGGCAGAAAAGGTTTCATCTTCAATGGAACCAGCTGTTTCGCCGTCTACGGTATAAGCGAAATCAGCACCCAACTTCGCTAGATCCACTTTATCCACCCCGCGCCCGATCTCTTCATCGGGCGTAAACAAGATTTTGATCGTGCCGTGTTTGATTTCCGGATGCGCCATCAAGAGTTCCGCTGCGGCCATGATTTCCGCTACGCCGGCCTTATCGTCGGCACCTAGCAAAGTGGTGCCACTGGCGGTGATGATATCATTACCTAGTTGGTTGGCCAAATCGGGGTGGTCGGCGGGTCTGATGACCACAGTCGGGTCGTCGGGCAATGCCATGCCGCCGCCGTTATAATTACGGTGCACGATGGGCTTCACGTCAGTCCCTGAACAATCGGGCGCCGTGTCCATGTGGGAACAGAAGCAGATGACGGGTACGGCCTTGTCGATGTTGGCCGGGATAGTGGCGTATACATAACCATGGTCGTCGAGGTGTGCATCGTTAACGCCGATGGCCAGCAGCTCGTCGACGAGTACTCGGCCGAGGTTTTTCTGCTTCTCGGTAGAGGGGCAGCTTGCGGATGTTGGATCGGATTGGGTGTCGATCTGCACGTAGCGGAGGAAGCGCTCCTCAACGCTGGATATCGAGATGTCGTTGATGATCGAATCATTCATGTAACGCCAAAGATAGGAAATGATTGGGTAATTCTCAGAATTACCCAACGCAGCAACTGCCTAGGCTATGCCTTACCCCATCTCATCCGCACTCGGGCCGTAGCTTCCCGGTATAGGAATATCCAGCAGGCGTAGATATACGCCCAGCTGGGCGCGGTGGTGTATTGTTTGGCTAAATGCATGGCGCACCATGCCGTACTTTGTGGTATCGAGATACACCGCTTCACCACCCCGCATCGTCCAGGGTTTATCTAGCAAGGCTTCCGGCAAGCGCTCCAACGCTGACTTACCCGTCTGGTACGATTTTTCGAACAATGCCAAGAGGCCGGCATGGTTCTCGATTGGTGCCGGCGTGTAATTTCCTTCGTTGAAGTCCAGCACATCCTCGTCCACCGCTATTGCATACCACGATGGGATTTCGGCGATATGTGTAGCCAATAGTTTTAAGGTCATACTTTTCGGGTGTGGCGACCAGTCGAACCGGTCTTCCTGCACGAGTGCCAACATTTTCCGGGTTATTGCCGCTTCGCTTTCCAATTCTGCCAATAGTTCTTTGATGATGTCCATGATTACATTAATTTATATCGTTTAACTAATAACAAAAGTAGCATGGCTATTGACAGCCCTATGGCAGGATAGGAAAGGCGAAAATTACGTTGATATGGGTGCCATTGTCTCGAAATGACCTACGCCTATTTCGACCGATTGAAATCAAGGACAAGTAATTCGCCGGGCAACCCGTCAAAATCCCGGAAAACTTCTGAGACGAACCCGTTGTTTGTCAAAATCTTTCTCGAGGGGATGTTGTTGGGATCGATGATGGCGAAGAGTCGTTTAAGTCCCGGTAATTTCCGTGCGCGGCCGACCAATTGCTTTGCCACACGGCTTCCGATGCCCTGGCCCCAATATTCGGGAAGGAGGATGTAGCCCAGCTCCGCTTCCCCGCTATCCGCTTGCTCAACCTCCAGCTTGGCCAAGCCAATAAAGGCGCCTGATGCCGCATCTGTAATTTTATAATAGCCAAAATCTTCGGCTATCGAATTGCGGGACAATCGATTGTTGAAGTCGTCCCTCGCTTCGTCCTTAGGCAATGCCCGCTCGGTAATCATCGCCATTACCCGGGCATTGCCGACCAGCCGGAAGTAGTCTTCGAAATCGTGGGGTGTGAATTTGCGGAGCGTCAGTTCGATCGTCTTCATCCTGCAAAAATAGCGTTAATATCAATTGACATCCATTTTGACGTGATAGGTTTGATCAATTTTTTCCGTACTTTTGATATATAAACAACGAAGTCTTTTTTTGGGTTGAAGAAGCTCCCGAGGGCGGCTATACGGCCAAAGCATTTGGGAAGTCCATTTTCACTCAGGCTGGGATACTCGAAGAATTGAGCAGCTTTTCCTTATCTTTGTTTGCTCCGGTGAAACAATCCACGTTCTGCCCGGTTTTTTACAAGTCCATACTGCATGAGATTCAAACTCACATCCGAATATACGCCCACGGGCGACCAGCCCGAAGCCATCCGCCAATTGGTCGACGGCGTCAATGCGGGCGAAACCTACCAAACCCTGCTTGGCGTAACGGGGTCGGGGAAAACATTTACCGTGGCCAACGTCATCCAGCAGACCCAGCGGCCCACACTGATACTGAGCCATAACAAGACACTCGCGGCGCAGCTATACGGCGAGTTCAAGCAGTTCTTCCCCGAAAATGCCGTCAACTACTTCGTCTCCTATTACGACTATTACCAGCCGGAAGCGTACATTGCGTCGTCCAATACCTACATCGAAAAGGATTTGGCCATCAATGACGAGATTGAGAAACTCCGCCTCCGCACCACGTCGGCATTGATGTCAGGCCGGCGCGATGTAATTGTCGTATCGTCCGTATCGTGTATCTACGGTATGGGCAACCCCGAGGATTTTTCCCGCTCGGTGTTCCGTTTTGCCGTGGGTACCGTGATCACCCGGAACGCCTTCTTGCATCGGTTGGTTGAAATTTTATATTCCCGTACCACCACGGATTTCAAACGGGGCACTTTCCGCGTCAAGGGCGATACGGTCGATATCTACCCAGCCTACATGGATGAAGCCTATCGCATTTCGTTTTTTGGAGATGAGATCGACGAGCTTAGCGTTATCGACCCCATTTCAGGCAAGACGCTTGAAAAAATGGAGGATATGGCGCTGTTTCCGGCAAACCTGTTCGTGACGCCAAAAGAAAAATTCACCCAATCGCTATGGGGGATAGGCGAGGAACTGGAATTGCGTAAGGAGCAGCTGTTACTCGATGGGAAGCCCCTGGAAGCCAAAAGGCTCGAAGAACGGGTGAACTACGACCTGGAGATGATGCGTGAGTTGGGTTATTGCAGTGGCATCGAGAATTATTCGCGCTTTTTTGATGGTCGTCAGCCAGGTATGCGCCCATTCTGCCTGCTGGACTATTTCCCCGATGATTACCTGACAGTTATCGACGAAAGTCACGTCACGATTCCGCAAATACGGGCCATGTATGGCGGCGACCGTTCGCGTAAACTATCGTTGGTAGAGTATGGATTCCGTTTACCGGCGGCATTAGATAACCGTCCGCTGAATTTTCCGGAGTTCGAATCGATTGTCGGACAGACCATCTATGTTAGTGCGACGCCGGGCGATTATGAACTGCAACAAACAGAGGGCGTGGTGGTCGAACAGGTAATCCGGCCTACAGGGCTACTCGACCCGATGATTGAAATACGTCCGGTGATCAATCAAGTAGATGACCTGCTGGACGAGGTGGATCGGGTATCCAAAGAAGGCGGTAGGGTTTTGGTAACCACACTCACCAAACGCATGTCTGAAGAGCTCACCAAATACATGGCGAAACTCGGTATCCGCGTACGCTACATCCATTCCGAAATCAAGACACTAGAACGGGTGGAGATTTTACGCGGACTGCGGCTGGGCGAATTTGATGTGTTGGTGGGCATAAACCTCCTACGGGAAGGGTTGGATTTACCAGAAGTAACGCTGGTCGCCATCCTGGATGCCGATAAGGAAGGATTCCTGCGCTCGGAGCGATCGCTTATCCAAACCATTGGCCGTGCTGCTCGTAATGATAAAGGTCGGGTGATCATGTATGCCGATACAATCACGGAGAGCATGCGGGTTACGATTGACGAAACCAATCGGCGCCGCGATAAGCAGATCCGGTACAACGAAGAACATGGCATAACGCCCCGGACGGTAGGTAAATCGCGTGAGGCAATCCTGGAACAGACATCAGTGGCCGATTTCAAGGGGGGCGAAGCGAAGATTTACGTGGAGCCCGAGCCGACAAGCAGCATTGCCGCCGACCCGCTGGTGCAATACATGAGCAAGCCACAGTTGCAGCAAGCGGTCGAAAAGGTACGTCGAGATATGAACAAAGCGGCCAAGGAGATGGATTTCCTGCAAGCCGCCAAACTACGTGACGAACTGTTTGCGCTGGAGAAGACATTTGCCGAGCTGTTTGGTGAATAGTAGACTTGTAAGGGTGTAGTTGTGAACCCGTTTACGTTCGCGACAATCCGTCAAATCCGTGTTCAATCGCACACCGGTCAGCTCATCAATGAAACCGTTCGGGGTCAAATAACCGAATCTCGGACGAAGGCTGTTCTTGCCGGGCAACTTCGGAAACGATTTTCCCAGCCGCAGGCCCAAGACTAAGGCCCATCATGCCCATGCCACCCGCAACAATAAGGTTGGCGATTGACTTCGAGCGACCGAGATAAGGGAGCCCATCCGGCGAGCACGGCCGGAACCCGTGCCAAATATTTTTTTCGTCGGGCACCGGTAACTTGTATTCGGGATAATACTGCGGTATGGCATGCACGATGCCCTCCACCCGCTTCCTATTGATACGGTGATTTATGGGGGCAAGCTCCATGGTTCCGCCGATACGCACCCGGCCGCCCATCGGCGTCAATGCCACCCGCGCTTCCAACAGTAGTGCGGGATGTTTTACCTTACCTTCGAATGCTGGCGTCATAAACGAATAACCCTTACCGGGCATCATCGGGATGGTGATGCCTGCTTTTTTGGCCAGTTGACCCAACCAAGCGCCCCCGGTAAGCACCACTACATCTGCCGAATACTCACCGACATGCGTTAGCACCTTCGTGATTTTGCCTCCATGGCGCACGAAGTCGGTCACTTCCGTATGGGACGCCAGGGTAACGCCCAGTTGGTTGAGCCGTTGCAGCAGCAGCGCCATCAGCGCTGGCGGATGGAGGTGTGCGTCGTCACGGACGTGCGTCGCGCCGAATACATCCAATTGCACATCGGGTTCGAGGGCCTGTGTCTGCTCACGGTTCAGGATGTCTACATCGAGACCCAACGCCCTGCCTTTTTCCGCCAGGTGAACTTCCTCTTCGAATACCTTTTCTGTCTTGCAGAGCATCAGGATACCCCGGTGTTCCAAGCCGAAAACATTGCCCAATTCGGTCGCCAGGTCGTCGTAGCAGTTCTTGCTATGGTTATTCAGGGCGAGGATATGCGGTGCCGAGCGCGTCACGTGCCGTTCATTGGCATGCTGCATGAATTTCAAGCCCCACGAAATCATGGACAGGCTAGGGGAGGGCTTCAAAAGAAATGGACTCCGGCTATCAAATAACCATTTAATACCTTGTGTTACGATACCCGGTGCGGCCAGCGGCGTGAAGTGGCTAGGCACAATCATGCCGGCATTGCCATAAGAGCAGTTATCGGTAAAGTCGCTACGATCTACCACGGTCACTTTCCAGCCATCTTTAGCCAGGTAATAAGCGGATGCGAGCCCGATAATGCCGCCACCTACCACGAGGACAGTTCCTTTGGCGGATGGAGTGGATGGATAATCCGTGCTCATGCTTTAAATAACTTGAAAACCATGTGCATAAGGGTCATCGTCGTCGATAATGATCGTATTGTAGCCCGTTACCATGGCCCAGCCTTCGATCCCCGGAACGATGGCCGGCTTCCCATCGCCGAAGGCGTCGGCTATTTCTTCTTCGACCGTGCCGACAAATTTAGAGCCGATAATGCTTTCATGTATGAACCTGTCACCCGCTTTGAGCTTGCCTTTCGCATGCCATTGGGCCATCCGCGCCGATGTGCCGGTACCGCAGGGCGACCGGTCGATAGCCTTGTCACCATAAAATACCGCATTCCGAGCTGTGGACGTGGGGTCGAGTGTTTCTCCGGTCCATTGGATATGGCTCAACCCGTTGATGTTTTCATTTTCCGGGTGTACGAACGTGTATTGGTCGTTGAGTCGATTCCGCAATATCCGGCTCCAACCAATCAATTGCTCGGCTGAGTATTGTTCCAGTCCCCGGAAGTTCGCCTGCGGATCGATAATGGCATAAAAATTCCCGCCATACGCTACATCAACGGTTAACGTGCCCAGTCCGGGGCATTCAACGGTTAAACCCTCCGCGGCCAAGAAAGACTTGACATTGGTTAGTTTCACCGATTTCACCTTTTTACCTTCTTGCTCGTATTCGATGCCTACTAAACCTGCCGGCGTTTCGAGCCGCAGCTTGCCTGGCGTTTTTGGGATGATCAAGCCCTCCTCAATGGCGATGGTAACGGTGCCGATGGTGCCGTGGCCGCACATGGGTAAGCACCCGCTGGTTTCGATATACAAGACGCCCGTATCGTTGGTCGGGTCTACCGGTGGGTAAAGGATACTTCCGCTCATCATGTCGTGGCCGCGCGGCTCGAACATCAGTCCCTTCCGTATCCAATCGTATTCCGCCATGAAATGCAGGCGGCGCTCCATCATGCTATTGCCGGTCAATGGTGGTCCGCCACCAGCTACGAGCCGTACCGGGTTACCACAGGTATGGGCGTCGATACAGAAGAACGTCTTTCTCACCCCACCCTGTTTTTCGTCAATTCGCCATTCACGGTGCGCCAGATGCCTAACGGATTGCTGTTTTTCAGCTCATCGGGCAAGCTCTCATCGGGCCAGTTCTGGTAACTGATGGGGCGAGCGAACCGTTTTATCGCGTCGGGCCCAACAGAAGTAAACCGACTATCTGTCGAAGCCGGGTATGGCCCACCGTGCTGCATTGCGCCGCAGACTTCGACGCCCGTTGGGAATCCGTTGAGCAGCAGGCGACCGCATTTGTCGGTAAGTGCTGCAATCAACTCCGTATGCTGATGAATCTCTGTAGGTTCCGCCAATACCGTTGCGGTGAGTTGCCCTTCGATATGATTGGCGACCGCGATGGCCTCCGCTTGGTTTTTATAGGTCACCACGAGCCCGAATGGGCCGAATACCTCTTCAGCCAGTTTCGGGTTGGCTAAAAAGGTCTGTGCCGAAACCATGGCCACGGTGGCATTGCCATGGGTTTCGGGATTGTCCTCGTCTACCGCAACCAATACGTCAACACCTGCTTGATTCAACAAATCGGTTTTGCTTTTATGGTATGATGCCGCGATGCCCTGATGCAGCATCTGGGCAGGCGCAACCTGCCCGATGTGTGTTTTCAGCGTATGGAGAAAATGCGGTAGCGCCGCGTTTTCTGGGGCTACGAGGATGCCAGGGTTGGTGCAGAACTGCCCTACGCCTAACGTGAGCGACCCCGCATATTGGACCGCGACTTCTTCGGCGGCGGCTGTTAGCCGCTCCGGAAGCAGGAAAACGGGATTTACACTTCCCATTTCGGCAAAGACCGGTATCGGCTCCGGCCGTTGGCTGGCGAGGTCGAACAGTGCTCTGCCCCCGTAAAGCGAGCCCGTAAAGCCGACCGCTTTGACGAGTGGGTGTTTCACCAGGTATTGGCCGCCTGTGGCGCCATCGGTAGCGATTGCAGCAAAAAGGCCGCGTGGCATTTTGGCTTTTTTCACTGCTCGTTCAATCGCACCTGCCATGATTTTCGATGTTTCTGGGTGGCCTGAATGACTTTTGAAAATTACCGAGCAGCCCGCGGCGATGGCAGAGGCCGTGTCGCCGCCGGCGGTCGAAAATGCGAAGGGGAAATTGCTCGCCCCAAAGACAACCACCACGCCGAGTCCGGTGTAGTTCTTGCGGATATCGGGCTTGGGGGATGTACGGTCTGGAATCGCCGTATCAATCTGTACGGGTAGCACGTTGCTGTTCACCAGCGCATCCGCATAGCCCCGCCATTGGTTAACGGTACGCGCCTTCTCGCCAATAAGGCGAGTTTCTGGAAGGCTCGTTTCCGATTGGGCGGTCGTGATCAATTCCGTGCCCAGCGCTTCGATTTCATCGGCAACGGCGTGCATAAATGCTGCCCGTTCCTTGATGTTTAATTTCTTGAAGCTTAAAAATGCCTCGTGTGCCCGCAGTATGTAGGGATCAATTTCCTGAATGGGGATGTTTTCGCTCATGACGCTTGTTCAATTGTTGTCCGAGTCGGTAAATTTAAGTAATCTGGCAATTCTGGACGAGTCGCAATGGCATCTTTAATGATTTTTTGTACGCGGGCCAACTCTTCGCCGGCTAATGGCAGGCGCGGTGCGCGTACGTATTCATTGCTCAGCCCTTCGGCCGTAGCTGCGAGTTTGATATATTGTACCAGCCGAGGGTGGATATCAAGCTCCAATAACGGCATGAACCAACGATATATCGCCAACGCCTCATCTAGCCGGCCTGCTTCTGCTAATCGGTAGATAGCCACCGTCTCGCGCGGAAACGCATCTACCAAACCCGCTACCGAGCCATGGGCACCCACCAGTTGGCTTTCCAGTGCAATGGTATCCACGCCGCCCAATATTTTGAATCGGTCGCCAAAGCGGTTGATCATCCTTGTGATGTTGGTCAGGTCGCGAGTAGATTCTTTAACGGCGTCGATATTTGGGCATACTTCGAGTTGCTCAAACATTTCCACGGTTACGTGGATGGCATAGTCTACTGGGTTATTATAGATCATAATGGATAGGTCGGTGGCTGCAGCTACCGCTTTGAAATACGTAACCACTTCCCGATCTGATGCACGGTAGCGCATGGGCGGGAGAAGCATCAACCCATCTGCGCCAAGCCGTTCCGCCTCTTTTGCCGCATTTACGGCATCGATTGTGGTTTGTTCCGCGATATTCAGGATTACGGGTATGTGCTTCGGTACATGTTTTTTAGCAAACACCAGCAGGTCGTATTTCTCCTGTGTACTCAATGTACTCACCTCGCCTAGCGATCCGGCAATGATTAAACCAGCGACCCCGGCATCAATTTGTGCCAGGAAATTCTTTTTAAACATGTCATAGTCGATCGTCCCTTCTGCCGTGAAGGGTGTTAGTAATGCAGGATAAACCCCACGCCAAAGTTCAGTT
>CAZTJY010000014.1:0-42409 GCA_964613725.1 uncultured Parapedobacter sp.
CCATCCGTTTGTAGCATAATTTGGGTGGGACTGGATGTCAAACAACCCGCCCTGTCCATGCTCGTAAGTTTCCGGGAATCCTTCCAGATGTTCGCTGTACCGATCATTTTCGAATGCGAGGATTGCTCCTCTCCGTTCGGTTACCAACAGCTTGTTATCCGAGAGCCACGCCATGCCCCATGGATTATCGAGTTCTCCGTAAAGCGTATCAATATAAAAAGTGCATTTTTCTGAAGGAATCAACTCTTTGGCCCGATGAGATGTACGATAGTCATCGCTGTTGCCAGCACAGCATAAATAGCAGATGCCGCAAGCAAGTGTGCCGAATAACAACAATGGCGTTTTCATGTGCATGATGATGTCGTTAAGCGCATTCAAGTGCCAAAGATATGAAATGTCTTTCGCATGAGTTTATATGGAAAGCATGTCGGCTATCTTTTCGGCGCCAGTAAAAGTTGGAAATCCTTGGAAAACTGTAAAGGAATTATTACGTTTGTAAGAACCAATTGACAAAGCGCCTTGTTAAACAAAGCCACGATCGAAACAGATGCGGAACTGCTTGAACGGATGGGCAAAGATGACCAAGCCGCTTTCGAGGAACTATATCGGCGATATTGGCAACGGTGCTACCTACAGGTAATACGTCGCTCAGGTGACGAGACGTTGGCCGAGGATATTACGCAGCAGGTCTTCGTGTCACTTTGGGAGAAGCGCAAGTCGCTCCATATCGAGCACGTTGCGGCATATTTGTTTTCCGCCGTGCGGTTCCGTTTTATCAGCCATCTAAAGTCGCAATTGCACGAAGAGACCTATGCCCTCCACTTGATCCGCGATGGGCACGACCTGCAAAATCCTGTAGAAGCATCGATGCGCATCAAGGAACTCAATGAGGCCATTGAGATGGGAGTTGCCATGATGCCCCCCAAGACGAAAACCATTTATACCCTAAGTCGCTCCGAATACTATTCGGTGAAGGAAATTGCCAAAAAACTGAATTTATCTGAGAAAGCGGTGGAATACCACATTACGCAGTCGCTGAAGACGTTGCGATTTGCTTTAAGGGACTTCCTACTTGTCCTTTTCCTTTTTCACGAACTTTTTTGAATGAATATTTAGGGGTTGGTTCGTTTTGATAGACTCTTACTATTGAAACAGATTATAAACGCCTGCGAATATTATGGGTAGGGAAAGCTTTCATCAATTGCTACAACGTTACCTCAATGGTCAATGTACACCGGCCGAAGAGCGGTTGGTCGATCACTGGTACCACATGTTAGAGGGCACCGATAAGCATGAAATCAGCGCGTCGAATTTAGATGCGTTGGAAGATGCGATGTGGCGGAAAATACACGGACAAATCAATGATAGTAAAGAGGTGACGACGGACCGCTCCCATTTCTTTCAATCGCGCTATTTCCGGTACCTGTTGGTGGCAGCGTCCGTTGCGTTATTGATTACCGTCGGCACAATCGCTTACTACCGGGTGGTTTGCTATCCGGTGGAGCCTTCGTTTATTGCTGATGTCGGATTAGATAGCAACATCGTTGTAGTGAAAAATGTTACCGCTCATCGCATGAACATCATTCTTGCTGATGAATCGCTGGTGGAACTGTACCCCGGAGCCCAACTCCAGTACCCCAAACGTTTTAGTGGGTTTGGTCGAGAGGTCAGGTTAATTGGTGATGCTTTTTTTTCGGTTGCCGCCAACAAAGAAAACCCCTTCTGGGTATTCCACGAAGGGATGATTACGAAAGTGTTGGGCACCAAATTCAAAATTAAGGCCCCTAAGGGAAACTTCAGGGGAGAAGTGATTGTCTATTCAGGCAAGGTTGATGTTTTTTATAATGTCGGACGACGCAATATGGTGCGACGGATATTTTCCACGCCTGAAAGGGCATCGCTCACGACCAACCAACGCGCGGTATTATCCGCTAAGACATTGGAAGAGACCGTGAGCGAAAACCCGCTGCCGGTGAGGGCGCGCGTGGATGCGATAAGGTACGAAACTTATCAAGATATCCCGATGACGGCATTGGCCGACACATTGAGCGAGCTGTATGCCCTAGATGTTGTGACCGATGCCGAATTAGCCAGCATCACCTTTACAGGTGACATCAGCGGTATAGGGCTTTTTAAACAACTGGACATCATCTGTACGGTTACCGATACGCGGTATGAGGTAGTCGGTACCACGATTTTCCTGAAACATAACAAGTGAATCACAGTTGAACACAAATTTATAACCAACACACGTTAATATGCAGGGAGCCCCTGAATGAATCTTTTACAGGCAACCGGGCGTGGTTGCCCATCGCGTATTGTCGACAAAAGTTGAACCAAAACAAAGAGCCATGAAAAAACCCAAAACTTAACAACAAAAACCGGCAATATGGGGGTATTGCCGGCAGTGACCCCAGACCCATATGTTCAGGGGCTAATTTACAGTCCAAAAACACGTTTGACGAACTATAAATTTTTCAAAAGTATGAAAAAAGATCGAATTATTGCGTTAACCAAAACTGCGATGAGATTAACCTTTTTATATGCCCTAATCACTTCGACGGTCGTATTTACAAGCCATGCAACCGAGGTGGACGCCCAGGGCGCACTTGATAAACGTATCGAACTATCGAGTAAGCGGACCACGATTAAAGATCTGATAACCACGCTAGAAAACCAATCCGGTGCGCACTTTATCTATAGCTCTTCCGCCATTAAAACCAACCGAAAAATCAAGGTCACAGCACTTGATGGCGACCTGTCCGCCGTGCTTAATGAGGTTTTCAAGCCGATTGGCATCGATTACCGCGTGGAACATGACAAAATACTGCTCTTCAGTATTTTTCAGGAAATCACCATCACTGGTAAGGTTACTGATGCTAGTAATGGGATGCCGATATTGGGGGCGGCGGTGAAAGTAAAGGGTACGACCAAGGGTACGAGTACAGACGCAAATGGCCAGTTTTCGTTGGCCGTAATGCCCAAGGAAACGGTGGAGGTAAGCTACATCGGATTTGCTGCCCAGGAGTTCGTGGTAGGTGAGAATCAGCAAATTTATGATATTGCCCTCCAAGCCACACTGAGCACTTTGGATGAAGTAGTGGTGGTGGGTTACGGCACCCAGCTCAGGAAAGATGTAACGGGATCGGTGGCCGTAGTCGATGTGAAAGACCTGAAACAACAACCGGCAGCAAGCCCCATCGAGGCGTTGCAAGGAAAGGCCACAGGTGTGCAGGTCATCAATACCGGCGCGCCGGGTGCCACCCCGCAGATCCGCATCAGAGGGTTCAGCACCATCAACAACAACGACCCGCTGTTTATCATCGACGGGATGCCTTACGAGGGGAAACTAAGCTGGTTGAATGCCAGCGACATCGAGAGTATGCAAGTATTGAAAGACGCTTCTGCGGCTTCCATTTACGGAGCCCGGGCCAACAACGGTGTAGTGATTATCAGTACGCGGAAAGGCGTGAAAGGTGCACCAAAAATTACGTTCGATATGTATTACGGTACGCAGCAGCCCAATCGCAGTCGCTTTCCCGAATTCTTGAACCCCATGCAATTTGGTGAGTATGTGTATGAACGGTTTAGAAATGCAGGCCAGACACCGGGTACGAGCGAAACTACCGGTACGAATTACGGGTCGGACCCCGACCGCCCGACCTTACCGGAGTATCTCTTGGCCGGAGAAGCTACGGGGCATGAAGTTACGGAAGCCGATGCCGACCCCGCCAATTATAATTATTCCATGGATCCCGCCCAGTTTTACCAGATTACCAAGGCCAATCACGCCGGTACCAACTGGTTCGATGCCATTACGCGCGATGCCCCCATGCAGAATTACCAGCTAAGTATCCTCGGTGGCAGTGATAACGCGACTTATGCCGTTAGCGGAAGTGCATTCAAGCAGGAGGGAACCTATAAGTATACGGGGTTTGAGCGGTTCACCATCCGGAGCAACAGCCAGTTCAAGTTTTTTGACGACCGGGTTACCGTAGGTGAGAATATGCAATATTCCCATACCAGCGGCCGGGGGTTTGGTGTCAACGAAAATACTTCGGGGTCTTACCAAGGCGAAGGGTCGCCCATAGGGTGGGCCTACCGGATACAGACCATTATCCCCGTATACGATATTATGGGTAATTTTGCAGGTACGCGAGGCAATAAAATGGGGAACGCCGATAACCCACTGTCGGTACTCTACCGGTCTAAAGATAACGACAACAGGAGTGGCCAGTTTTTCGGAAGTGCATTTGCCGATATAGAATTGGTAAAGGGCCTCAACTTCCGTAGTACGTTTGGCTTACGTTATGAAAATTACAACGGCCTTTCCATCGGGTATCCCAATCCAGAACGTTCAGAAGGCAGCTTCACGAACAATACGTTGGGCGAATTCCAGGGGTATAACTCTGAATGGACGTGGTCTAACACTGCTACCTATAAGAATATATTCAATGACATTCATAACCTTACTGTGATGGCCGGAACGGAAGCGGTCGAGTCGAAATGGCATCAGTTAAATGGCAATGGAAATGATTTTTTCGTCTCGGGTGATATGAATTACTATTACCTCAATACAGCCGCAAACACGAGCGCTGGAAGTTCAGGGTCAGAAGGGTCACTGTTTTCCATTTTCGGCCGGGTCGACTACGCATTTGACGACCGGTATCTGCTATCCGCAACGGTCCGCCGCGACGGGTCGTCCAATTTCGGCCCGGAGAACCGATATGGTACTTTTCCGGCTGCCAGTGTGGCCTGGCGGGTGTCGAACGAAGGCTTTATGAATACTGTCACTTGGGTGGACGACCTGAAATTCCGTGCTGGCTACGGCGTTACCGGTAACCAGCGTATCCCAACTTTCCAATTCCTGCGCCGGTATGCTTCGGGGCTTAATGATTCATTCTATCCCATTGCGGGCGGCAACGAATTGGCCAGCGGTTTGTGGACCAGCAATTACGACAACCAAGGGGTAAAGTGGGAAGAGGCTAAGTCGGTCAACTTGGGCCTCGATTTCACGTTATTTAATAACCGGATCGATGGCACCGTCGAATGGTTCGATCGGCGTACCGAAGGGGTTTTGTACCCGGTGCCGCAGCCATCAGCAGCAGTGGGAACAGGCTCTTCGCCCTTTATCAATTCCGGCAACATGAAAAACTCAGGAGTCGAGGTGTCACTCAATTACCACTATACGAGTGGTCCCGACGAAGGGGCGTTCCAGTTTGACGTAGGGGCTTTCTTCTCCAAGTACGCCAATGATATCATTGAGTTGGCACCCGCTGTTTCCGAGCAGCCATACCTCACGTTGCGTGGGGTGACCACCTCGATCTTAAAGGCGGGAGCTCCCTTTGGGTCGTTTTACGGCTATCAGGTTGCTGGTATTTACCAAGATGATACCGACATTGCCAACAGCCCGTCGTACGACGGCGCACGGGTGGGGGGCTTCAAATTTGTCGATGTATCGGGTCCGGAAGGTACGCCAGACGGTGTGATCGACGGCGCCGATCGTACCGTGATTGGCAACCCGCACCCCGATTTCATCTATTCGTTGAGCCTCAACGCCGCTTACAAGCGGTTTGATGTAAGCATGTTCTTTAACGGTTCACAGGGCAATGACCTGTTCGACCTTACAAGGCAATATACTGACTTTTACGCGTTTCCGGGTGCCGTGAGCACACGGGTGCTGGATGCTTGGAGTCCAAGCAACTCAACAAGCATGATGCCCTCGCCGAATGCTGATGCGCCGACCATCGAATACCAATCGTCGAGCTATTATGTGCAAGACGGTAGCTTCTTCCGGATGCGTAACTTGCAAGTTGGTTATTCACTACCCACCCAACGGATGTTTGCCGGAAAGGTAGCCGGTCTGCGTGTATATGGCAGTGTGACCAACCTATTCACTATCACCGGCTACAGCGGTATGGACCCCGAAGTGAGCCAATACTCATCGACATTCTCGGCTCCAGGAGTAGACATGGGGGTATACCCGGTGCCGCGGCAGTACCTCTTGGGTTTAAGTGTTACTTTTTAGCGAACGATAAAAGCAGATTTCAAACCTTAAAAATTTTGAACAATGAAATTATATGTTAAAATATCCGCGTTCATCGTCCTATTCGGTATCGGTTCCTGTGGCGAAAGTTTCCTGGAGCGCAGTCCGCAAGGTCAATTGGCCGATGAGCAAGTACAGAATACGAAAGCGGTTGAGTGGCTGCTTACCGGTGCCTACGGCCTGATGAACGGTAACCGAAGTGGCACGTGGGGAAACTATGCTTCGGCACCTAGCCAATGGTTGTTTGGCGAGGTGGCGGCAGATAATGCGCACAAGGGTAGCGAATTGGCCGATCAGGCGGTGATGTTCGATATCGAACGGCATACTGCCATCAGTGTGAACGAACATTTATCGACCATGTGGAATAACTATTATGAGGGTATCACCCGGTGCAACACCACCCTCCGGCAACTGAAGGCGGTGCAGGAATCCTCGGACGACAAATTTTCGGATCAGCGGGCCAAGGAGATTGAAGCGGAGGCGAGAATGCTCCGGGGGCATTACTATTTCTTCCTCTGGCGGGTCTTTAAAAACATTCCGTATATCGACGAAACGTTGTCGACCGCTGAGGCGGCCTTGGTGCCTAACAACGTAGATGTATTGCCGATGATTGAATCTGATTTTCAATTTGCGGAGCAGAACCTGCCGTCGGACGGCAGTTCGCCTTTGGGCGATGTCGGCCGGGTAAATCTCGTAGCTGCAAAGGCATACCTCGGCAAAGTATACTTGTACCAACAGAAGTTTGCTGAAGCATTGGTTTTGTTTAAGGAAGTGATCGATGCCCGGCCCAACTTGGAATCCCTTCCATTTTTGAACAACTTCGACGTCAATACTGAAAACGGGCCTGAGGCGATTTTCGCGGCCCAGCACGCCATCAATCCAAACGGGGGTGGCGACAACGCTAATGTTGGCGATATGCTCGGCGGATTGTATGGCTCGGCCCCGGCGAACTGTTGTGGGTTTTTCAATCCCAGTTTTGATTTGGTCAATTCGTTCCGGGTAACTTCACAAGGCCTTCCGATGCTTGATGGTTCGTTTCAGGTCAACCCGTACAAATCAGATTTCGGGCTCACCGGTACGGCTAAGGAAAATTATGCGGTAGATCGCACGCTTGCCGTCGACCCTCGTCTGGACTATACCGTTGGGCGAAGGGGTGTTCCCTACCACGATTGGGGTGTAATGCCGGGCGACGGCTGGTTGCGCGACCCTGCGTTTTCAGGGCCATTTGTAGCCTATAAACACATGATTGACGAAGCCGACTTCCCTGGGAATGTGCAGTCAGGCGGCACTAACTACGTCACTGCACTCGACGTCAATATCATCCGCCTGGCCGACGTGTACCTGATGGCCGCCGAGTGCGCTGCGGAGACCGGCGATTTGGCTTACGCATTGGCAAGGGTAAACAATGTGCGCGCCCGGGCGGCCAATATCCCGCACAAGTCGGTTGGAGGAGCTCAAGTTGCCGCCTACAATGTGCAGCCTTACCCGGCATTTGCCAATAAAGAATACGCCATGGACGCCATCCGGTTCGAACGTAGGTTGGAACTGGCCCTCGAAGGGCACCGGTTCTTCGACCTCGTGCGTTGGGGCATTGCCAAGGAAGTGCTCGAGCGGTATTCTGCTTTTGAAGGCAGCCTCATCAGTTCTTACAGTGGCCTCCAATTTACCGAAAAGAATAACCATTTCCCCATTCCACAAGATCAGATTGATCGGAGCTCGGGTGCGCTGGTGCAGAATTAAGAATCAATAATTTGAGCGACAATGAACTCGAGAAGGAGATTCGTAAAGCAAATGGGTAGGGGTATGGCGGCAGCTGCTGCCTACCCTATCCTGTCGCCCTTGCAGTCATGTAATGGTAGATCACGTACGGCAACACAGGTAGAGACGACCACTACCAGCGAACTGTTTTTTAAGATATCACTTGCCGAATGGTCGTTGAACCGAGCACTTTTCGGTGGCCAACTCGACCATCTAGACTTTCCGCAATATGCCAAAGAGAATTTCGGCATCGATGCTGTGGAGTACGTCAACCAGTTTTTCATGGACAAGGCCAGGGACAAAGCATACCTTGGTGAGTTAAAAGCCCGGTGTGATGACCATGACATCACCAATGTCTTGATTATGTGCGACCGCGAAGGTGACCTTGGCGATACCGTGCCATTGCAACGGAGGGCAGCCGTGGAAAACCATTACAAATGGGTAGAGGCTGCTCAGTTTTTAGGGTGCCACGCCATCCGGGTCAATGCGGCGGGGGAGGGTACAGCGGAAGAGGTGGCCCAGTGCGCCGCCGAGAGCCTCACAGAACTTGCTACGTTTGCCAGCGATTACAACATTTCCGTCATCGTGGAAAACCATGGGGGCTATTCCTCTAATGGTAAGTGGCTAAGCGGGGTGATGCAAATGGTAGCGCTTCCCAATTGCGGTACATTGCCGGATCTCGGTAATTTCTGCATGAAGCGTAGTGATCCCCTGGAACAGACCACCGAGGCATACATGGCTACGGAATGTTTAGAAGAGTATGACCGCTACCTGGGGACGGCCGAATTGTTGCCCTTCGCCAAGGGGATAAGTGCCAAAACGTATGACTTCGATGCCGATGGCAATGAAACGAGTATTGACTATGGCCGTATTCTCCGCATGGTGAACGAGACTGGGTTTACTGGCTACGTGGGCATTGAGTACGAAGGCCATAGCCTCACGGCCAATGAAGGTATAACGAAAACCAAGACGATGCTCGAGCGCATTGGTAGCGGTTTGACGTAGGGTTTTAAAGCAAAAGCCAACTACCTATTCGAACAGGGCCACCGGTGCGGTGGCAGGGTGTCTAGACGCGTTTTGTGGGTAGGCACCCTTTTTTTGGTCTCTCGAAACTCATTGTACACCGGCTGTACAACTGCTCCGCAACTGCTGCCAGACTGCTGCGGGTGGCTTGGCTGCCCGCCTGCATTGGCCCTGCTGTCTGTCTGCTGTTTACAGCAGACAGACAGCAGGAAGACAGCAGTCCGGTACGCCGCAGGTGCGTCCGTGACGCACAGCGTCCAGGCAACAGGTGACAACCGTGTTACCAACAGGGTAGGTGGGATTCTTCGCCAAATATTTGTTCCTTTGTCTTAGTTTCAAAATTGCTCCAATCTATTACAATGGTATTGATTGCATTTTTATATTTATGTCTTTGGCCGGTGTCGGTTGACCAAGAAGTTGATTCAACCGCTGTAAAAAATGGATTAGTTGTTGATTTGGATGCCGACCGCGGCGTGATTGCCGGTGCTGACAACCGTGTCGAAAAGTATGGCAACGGAATTGAAACGCGATTACAACTTATAAAAATATGAAAGCTCTTGTTATAGGCGCTATAATGGTGATATTCGTTCACCAATCCATCGCCCAGACTCCTTTGCGGCTGGCCATTGCCGGACTGAGCCATGGGCACGTCGATTGGATTTTCAATAGGATGGATAAGTACGATGTGCAACTGGTTGGCATCTATGAGACCAACCCCGAATTAATCGAACGCTATGCACAGCGCTACGCTATGGATCGGTCGCTGTTTTTTACAGACTTGGGAGACATGCTGGATAAGCTGAAACCCGACGCGGTATCCGCTTTCGGCGCTATCAGCGAACACGTAGAGGTGGTGCGGACGTGCGCGCCGCGCAAAGTACACGTGATGGTTGAAAAGCCATTGGCCACCACGCTCGCTGACGCGAAGGAAATTGCACAGCTGGCTGCTCAGCACGATATCCACGTATTGACGAATTTCGAAACGTCATGGTATGCAAGTAACCAAGCGATTAAATCGCTGGTCGACGATGACCGGTTAGGCTCGATACGGAAAGTGATGGTGAATGACGGGCATGAAGGGCCGAAAGAAATCGGTGTAAGCAAGGAGTTTTTGGAAATTCTCACCGATCCCGAAAAGAATGGGGCGGGGGCGTTGGTCGACTTTGGGTGTTATGGTGCCAACTTGATGACATGGCTGATGGATGGAGCCAGGCCTCTTTCGGTAACGGCTGTCATCCAGCAAAACAAACTGGATATCTACCGCGAAGTGGATGACGAAGCGACCATTATTCTCCAATACCCCAAAGCACAGGCCGTTATCCAAGCCTCCTGGAATTGGCCATTTTCCCGGAAGGATATGGAGGTGTACGGAACAGCAGGCTATGCGATTGCGACTGATGCGACAACCTTACGATACCGTTTGCGGGATGACAACGCCATGGAAGACACACGGAAACTGAAGCCGCGGGAAGCACCATTCAACGACCCGTTTTCGGTATTGGCGGCGGTGGTGAAAGGGTCGCTGGTGTTGGATGAGGCAGATCTATACGGGTTGGCCACCAACATCGTCACGGTTGAAATCCTCGAAGCCGCAATGAAATCCGCATCGCAGCAGAAAACAATTTACTTAGCCGAATAGAAGTTTATTTATTTTCTATCTTAGCCTGCTCAAACGAAGAATGGCATTACTTAAAAACGATAAACCCACCATACGGGCGTGGGCCATGTTTGATTGGGCCAACTCGGCTTATAACCTGGTCATCACCTCGACCATATTCCCGGCTTATTATACGGCCATTACCTTTACAGAAGCCTACGGCGATCGTGTAACGTTTTTCGGTATGGAGGTAGTCAATACCGCATTGTCTAGTTTCGCGCTGTCGGTAGCTTACCTCATTATGGCGTTGCTGTTACCCATATTGTCATCGGTAGCCGACTTTAAAGGCAACAAAAAGACATGTATGATGGCGTTTACATACCTCGGAGGTATCGCCTGTATGGGGCTGTATTTCTTTAAGCTCGAAACGCTGGAATGGGGAATCATTTGCTTTACACTGGCGGCCATGGGATATGTGGGCGGCGTACTGTTTAACAACTCATACTTGCCGCAGATTGCCACGGTAGACCAGCAAGACCGGGTGAGCGCACAGGGATTTGCTTATGGCTACATCGGTTGCGTAACGATCCAGATCATCTGTTTCGTGTTCATCCTCAAGCCGGAGTGGTTCGGGATTACCGATCCCAGTTTTCCACCGCGCCTGTCGTTTTTGCTGGTCGGCCTATGGTGGATAGGTTTTGCACAGATCCCCTTCGCAAAGCTGCCGAAAGACAGACGGAATAGTGAACGCGTAACGCGGCATGTGCTGCGCAAAGGGTTTGCCGAGTTGCGGGATGTGTGGATGCGGTTGCGGGAAATTCCGGAGATCAAACGGTTTCTGCCAGCCTTTTTTTTCTATGCTATGGGGGTACAAACCGTCATGATAGTGGCGGCCGCATTCGGTGAAAAGGTATTGAAGCTCGGTGCCCCCAAACTCATTGCCACGATATTGCTGATCCAGTTGGTCGCGATTGGCGGTGCGTACCTGATGTCGATGCTAGCACGTTTCATTGGTAACGTGCGGGTGCTTATGTTGGTGGTCTGTGTATGGGTAGGGATTTGTCTTTCGGCGTATTATATCCAGCATGAAGTCGAATTCTATATATTGGCCGCGCTCGTTGGACTGGTGATGGGGGGGATCCAGTCGCTTTCGCGCTCCACCTATTCCAAGCTGTTGCCTGCTGACGAAACCGACACGGCCTCTTTTTTTAGTTTTTACGATGTTACGGAAAAGGTGGCCATCGTTATCGGACTGTTCTCTTTTGCCCTCATCGAACAGGTTACCCGCAATATCCGCTATTCGGCGTTGAGTTTAGGCCTGTTTTTTGTATTGGGATTAGTATTGTTGTTCAGAATGTTGATGTTGAAAAAAGTCACCGCCGCATGACCGTTGAATTATTCATCCCTTGTTTTATCGATCAGCTGTTTCCCGAAACGGCTTTCCATACGGTAAAGGTGCTTGAGCAGGCGGGGTGCAAGGTAGTGTACAACCCCGAGCAAACGTGCTGCGGCCAGCCGGCCTACAATGCCGGCTTTTGGGATGAAGCCAAGAAAGTGGGGGCCAAATTCTTGAATGATTTTTCAGACGACCGTATAATCGTATCGCCCTCGGCTTCGTGCACGGGGATGGTGAAAAATGCATACAACGATTTATTTACGAATACGATGGTTCATAATCGGTGCCGATCTATCCAAGGAAATATCCACGAGCTTTCTGATTTTCTTGTAAATGTATTGAAAAAGGATTACTTTGGAGCGGAGTTAGAAGGGCGGGCGGTTTATCACGACTCGTGTTCGGGGCTGCGTGAATGCCGCATTAAGGACGAGCCGCGGCAATTGCTGGCCAATGTGGCAGGATTGGATTTGGTTGAAATGCGGCATACCGATACCTGCTGTGGGTTCGGTGGCACGTTCGCTGTTAAGTTCGATGCGATATCTAGTGCGATGGCCGAACAAAAAGTGCACCACGCGCTAGCGATGGACGCGGATTTTATCATTTCTACCGATTCCTCGTGTTTACTGCACCTACAGGGATATATCGATAAACACAACCTACCCGTTAAGACCATGCATTTAGTGGATGTCTTGGCTAGTGGGTGGGCGAACATATAAACGCATGTATTACTAACTCTAACCATAATGACAGATAGAAGATCATTTTTGAAACAACTTGGTGTTGGAGCTTTTGGCCTCTCCATACTGCCGGTATTGGGCGAAGCTTGTGCAAGTGCCACAAACAAGAAGCTATTTTTCGATATTTCTTTGGCCGAGTGGTCGCTGCACAAAGCCCTGTTTGACGGGAAGTTGGATAACCTCGATTTCCCAAAAACCGCAAGAGAGACATTCGGGATATATGCCGTGGAGTATGTGAACCAATTTTTTAAGGATAAGGCCAAAGACCAAACGTATTTGGCCGATTTAAACCAGCGTGCCAAGGATTATGGCGTGACCAATGTGCTCATCATGATCGACGGAGAAGGGCCACTGGGATCGACAGACGACACGGAACGCATCAAAGCGGTAGAGAACCATTACAAATGGGTGGAGGCTGCGAAGTTCTTGGGGTGCCACGCCATACGGGTGAATGCGGCCGGAGAAGGCACGCCGGATGAGGTGAAGGCAGCAGCTATCGACGGCCTGGGTCGATTGAGCGAGTTTGCGGCACAGCATGATATCAATGTGATCGTGGAGAACCACGGCGGTATATCATCGCATGGCGACTGGCTGAGTGCGGTGCTGCAGGGTGTGGGTAAGCCCAATTGCGGCAGTTTGCCCGATTTTGGTAATTTTTACGAGTACGATCGTTATCAGGGTGTGAAAGACTTGATGCCATTTGCCAAGGGGGTAAGCGCAAAGTCGAATGTGTTTGATGCAGAAGGCAATGAATCGAATATCGATTACCGGAAAATGCTGCAGATTGTGAAAGATGCGGGCTATACCGGATACGTGGGAATCGAATATGAGGGGAGCGAATTGAGTGAGGAAGAAGGCATCAAGGCTACCAAGCGGTTGCTGGAGCGCGTGGGCGCAGAATTGAGCTAGTGGACGGCAAAATTTTAGGCGGCTGTAAATTCAGCATAATTATATTGCATATAAATGTGAATTTATCTAAGTTTGCGGTCTCTTTAAAAAGCCATGTTGCCTGGATGGTGGAACTGGTAGACACGCAGGACTTAAAATCCTGTTCCCGTTAAGGGAGTGCGGGTTCGATTCCCGCTCCAGGTACGAAGGGCCGTCTGAAATGACGGCCTTTATCTTTTCTTTAACGCTAGAAATCTGCCATGGTTCGCGTTTCGCTGGAAGCAGTTGGCCTAATAGGCCAACCGATCGACCAAATCGCCCGGTACCCGGTCATAGCCCGACACCATGCTTATCAGGTCGATGGTGCCAAAAGTAGCCATCCCGGTCGAGCCACGTGTCGGTAAGAGTGCTTTCATCCTTGGTCTAGGACTTTTCTTACCTTTGTTACAATTTAGCATGAAGATGACACTTGTACAACTGGAATATATTGTTGCCGTAGATACATACCGGAGTTTCGTGGCCGCGGCAGAAAAGTGCTGCGTAACCCAACCTACGTTGAGTATGCAGATACAAAAACTGGAGGAATCGATCGGAGCGCGTATCTTCAATAGAAGCAGACAACCCGTTGTGCCTACGGAATTGGGCATGGAGATTATCAAACAAGCTCGGATTGTACTCAACGAAAGCCGTAAAATCAATGAACTGGTACAGTTGAAATCCGGGGAATTGGAAGGTGAACTGCGGATTGGGGTAATCCCTACTATCGCACCTTACCTGCTACCGCGGGTGCTGGGTGGTTTCATGCTAAAATTCCCGAAGTTGCAATTGCAAATATGGGAATACACCACCGACAAAATCGTTGAACAACTGAAATTGGGGTTATTAGACTGTGGGGTGCTTTCCACACCAGTATATGACCAATCCATTGTCGAACGGCCGCTGTTTTATGAACCTTTCGTTGCCTATCTCTCTATGCAAAGTGCACTCGTGGTCAAACGTGAGGTAACCGCCGAAGATGTGCTAAGCGATAAGCTATGGTTACTCACCGAGGGCCATTGTATGCGTGGGCAGGTACTTAACATTTGCCAGCGTAAACGCAGTATGGAGCCGCAGGGTACCTTTGAGTACAATACGGGCAGTGTGGAAACCCTCAAACGAATGGTGGATAGCAACTCGGGAATAACCATTCTGCCCGAGCTGAGCGTCGTAGACTTTGACGAAGACCATCTCGCTCGTGTGCGTTATTTCAAAGCACCAGAGCCCGTAAGGGAGATTAGTTTGGTGACTACCCAAAATTTCCTAAAAAAAGTCGCTATTGATACGCTCGAAAAGGAAATCATTTCTTCTGTCCCGAAGAAATACAGATCCAAGAAACAGAAACATGTGTTAGAAATCGATTGACGTACCTCCATAGGAGCTTGAAGTAATGAGATGTCCCATACACTAGTCATTAGATGGTTTTTTATCATCTTTACGGCACTCCTCGGATTGGTGCTGCCGGTTTTTTCGCAGTCCCACTATACCATCAGCGGCCACATCCGTGATGCACAGTCAGGTGAAACCCTTATCGGTGCAACGATCCGGCTTGGCGTGGATGCTGCTATAGGTGTACGTGCTAACAATTATGGGTTCTATTCACTTACGCTTGACGATGGTGCCCATACCTTGGTGGTTTCGCATGTAGGTTACCAATCGCAAGAGCTATCCATCTTATTAACGGCGGATACCGTAGTGGATATTGAATTGAACAGCGGCAAGCTGCTGCAAGAGGTGGTAATTAGCCAGGAAGCCGTGGATAACGAGGTGCGAAGCCCTCAAATGGGACTCACCAGGGTCGATGTGAACGAAATCAAGCATGTGCCCGTGCTGATGGGTGAGCAAGATATATTGAAAACCATCCAATTGTTACCGGGGGTGTTGTCGGGCGGCGAAGGTAGCAGCAACTTCTTTGTGCGAGGTGGTGGTGGCGATCAGAACCTGATTTTATTAGATGAAGCCATGGTATATAATGCTTCGCATCTTTTCGGTTTTTTCTCAACATTCAACTCAGATGCGATTAAAGATATAAAGTTGTACAAAGGCGGCATTCCTGCCCAATACGGGGGGCGCCTGTCGTCGGTTCTTGATATCACCATGGAGGACGGAAACAAAAAGGCGTATGGTGCTGAAGGCGGCGTGGGTCTGATTGCTTCGCGACTAAAGGTCGATGGACCTATGGTAAAAGACAAGGGCTCGTTTGTGGTGAGTGGAAGAAGAACCTATGCAGACATGTTTCTCAAATTGTCCGACGATGAGGCCGTGAAGAACAGCCGCCTCTACTTCTACGACCTCAATGCAAAGGCGAACTATCAGCTTAACGAACGGAATACGCTTTACCTTTCAGGGTATTTTGGCAAGGATGTGATGGGGTATTCTGGTCTATTCGGGTTCGATTGGGGAAATGCTACCGGCACCTTACGGTGGAACCGAATCTGGAATAACCGTTGGTTTTCGAATACTACCGCTGTTTACAGCAACTTCAATTACAATGTCAATATCGAAAGCGACGATTTTAACTTTGTAATTGCATCGCGCATTCAGAATTACAACCTTAAACAGGATTTTCAGTTTTTTGCAACGAGTAAAAGCACGTGGCGCTTCGGTTTCAACGTACTCAATCAGGAGATTTCACCCGCCAATATTGATGCCGATGAAGAGACGGCCGTAAATAGTCTACGCCTGGAAAACCGAAAAGGGCTGGAACTGGCGGGATACCTTTCGCACGAATGGAAGCCAACCCAACGGTTGAACGTGATTTATGGGCTCAGGTTGACGAATTTCATGCTGTTAGGTCCCGGAACATTTTATACGTACGATGCGGAGGGCGATGCAGTTGGCAGCGAGGAGTATGGAAGTGGCGATGTGGTGAAGTACTATCTTAACTTGGAGCCGCGTATGTCGCTGAGTTACGAATTGCCGGCCGATAACAGCCTGAAATTTTCGTATAACCGTAATATACAACACTTACACCAGTTGACTAATGCGACGGCGAGTCTACCTACCGATACGTGGGTAATGAGTAGCAACAACATCAAACCGCAAGTGGCGGACCAAGCCGCATTAGGTTACTACCAGAATTTCTACAACGGTCGGTATGCATTTTCGGTTGAATCGTACTACAAGTACATGCAAAACCAAATCGATTACCGCAATGCTGCCGATTTGCAAGCCAATGAGCATATCGAAGGGGAGCTGCTATATGGGATAGGCCGTGCCTATGGTGTGGAGCTGTATCTGAAAAAGCAGAAAGGACGATTGAACGGCTGGCTGAGTTATACCCTGGCAAAAAGTGAACGTCAGTTTGACGGGATCAACGAGGGGGCTTGGTTTGATGCCCGACAAGATCGCACCCATGACATGTCTGCAGTGGGCATGTACCAGCTCTCGCCACGATGGAACCTCTCGGCTACGTTTGTGTATAGCACAGGCAATGCGGTGACTTTCCCCAGCGGAAAGTATACCGTGGATGGACGCACCCTATGGTATTATACTGAACGGAATGGTTATCGTATGCCCGACTACCACCGGCTCGACCTCGGCGCCACGTGGGAATCGAAAACAACCAAGCGGTTCCAGTCAAGTTGGACGTTCGGCATTTATAATGTATACAATCGTAAGAATGCTTATATCATAGATTTCCGGGAGAGCGAAGCTAATCCCAACATAACGGAAGCATACCGGATAGCCCTATTCGGGATTATCCCGTCGATTACATGGAACTTTAAATTTTAGATTATGAAAAAATCCCGCCTAATATTCCTGTTAATAAGTGTTTTATCAGTTTCATGTGAAGATGTTATCGATGTAAATCTAAACGATGTGGACCCGCAGTTGGTCATTGTGGGCACGGTTAGTAACCGATCGTATGAGCAGCAGGTAATCATTAGCCGTACCATGGCTTTCGATGTAGCGAAAACGTTTGACCCGGTATCCGATGCCGTGGTTACAGTTGTAGATGGGGCGGGGCGGGTCTTTCAATATTCGGAGCAATCACCGGGAATTTACGTGAGCGATTTTCGGGGGCACGAAGGCGAGCAGTACAGCCTTTCCGTTCGGGTAGAGGGGCAAGAATTTGCAGCAACATCGATCATGCCACAGTTGGTCAGGGCCGATTCCATCGGCACGGGAATAAGAACCATATTTGGTGAGGAACAGAAATTCATCAGTCTTCGATACACTGATCCGCTCGGTGTCCCTAATTACTATCGCTATCTCTGGCGCATAAATGGTGGACCACTGAAGATACTGCGCGTATCCGACGACAAGTTCAACGATGGGAAATACGTGAGTGAAGATCTGATGGATTTCGATAGCGAACTCGTTGCCGGTGATTCCGTGACGGTATGGATGCAAAACATAGATATAGCGGCTTACGACTTTTGGAATGCCATTCAGTCTACTAATCCCGGAACGGCGGCGCCTGCAAATCCACCGTCCCCTTATGGGGAAGGCGCACTGGGCTATTTCAGTGCGTTTGCGGAAGTAGAAATGTCTACCGTGGTGCAATAGGGACTCGTTCGGCAGTTATAACACCCCGAACGCATATCCTTGATCTAGCCAATGTTCGATAGCGCGGGGCAGGGCATAAGTGATTCTTGGCGCAGCTTTGACATTATCGTGGAAAACAACGATAGAGCCATTTCGCGTATGTTTGATGACGTTGCTTAAACATTTGTCCGGACTCAGGTGGATGTCGAAGTCGCCGCTCAATACGTCCCACATGATGATATCGTACGTTTCTTGCAGCCGTTTGAACTGTGAGCGGCGGCCCCGTCCATACGGTGGCCGAAATAAATTCGTATGTATGAGTTGTTGGCATTGCTTGATATTGTGTAGGTAAATGTCGTCTGGCGTTTTCCATCCATTGAGGTGGTTGTGTGTGTGATTGCCTATACGATGACCATTTTCCGTGAGGCAATTGAACAATTCAGGATGTTTTTTTATATTTTCGCCAACACAGAAGAATGTGGCCTTGATGTGGTAATTTTTTAATGTATTTATGACGAACGGTGTAACATCCGGTATCGGCCCATCGTCAAAGGTGAGAAAAATGCGTTTCTCCAATCGGCTTCGGTGCCAGGTAAGTGCTGGGTAAAACCATTTGAGGAGTACGGGAGGGCGAACAGTATACATAGTACGTTTTACAAAAGAAGCAAATAAAGATCACATATTGAAAAAGTGAAAGGAATGAAGAAAAGTTTCCTATACTTGGCCTATTTCTTAACTGGTTGTTGCATGGCGGTATTAACGCCATCGCGCAGCACAGCGCAGAAATTAGTGCCGATTAAAGTGGCGATATACCATGCGCTTGACAATAACCTGCAAGTAAAACAAGCGCGATTTCAGGCAGCGTTAGCTGAAGAAGACCTGAAGCAGGCAAAGAGCCAATTTTATCCCACGCTGAATGCTGACGTAAATGGAAGCATGCGGTTCGGACGATATTTCGATCAATATACTGCTCAGCTTGTACCTTCGGTAAATACGGCAAGCGGTGGCATCTCAACGGATATTCCGATTTTCCAGGGCTTTCAGCGCATCAACCAAATACGGGCCAACAAAAGTCAGCTCTCGGCCGACCAAAGCAATGTGGAGAAAGCGAAAAATGACCTCGTATTATCGGTGGCTACCACCTATCTCGAGGCATTAACAAACCAAGACCTGCTCACGGCCGCCGAACAGCAACTGAAGCTGTCGCAACGGCAGTTGGAGGTAGCAAATGCCAATTATGAAGTAGGGAACAACACTTTGGCAGACCTTTCTCAGGCGAAAAGTCAAGTGGCAACGGATGAATTGAATGTAACGTCTGCAAGGAACGCGTATGAGCTTTCGATGTTGAATCTGAAACAATTGATGGAAATGGATCCGGCCGAAGACATTATGTTGGAAAAGCCGGACATCGAGTTGGAAGAACAAACCGCTGTCATCTATGACCCAAGCGAAATATTCGCCACGGCGCTAGAGGCCCAGCCTGACATTCAAGCGGCGGAGTTCTCAACGGAGGTAGCTAAGGCAAATATTGATATCGCAAAGGGGGCCTATTATCCCACGCTGGGTTTCGGCGCGGGATATAATACCAGTGTCTCCTCCGTGGCCTCTAGGATGGTAGGGTTGGACGCAAACAACGAACCGATTTACGAGCGTGTGAATTTCGGAGACCAGTTGAAGGAAAACGAGAGCCCTTACATTGGGTTAAGTTTAAGGATACCCATTTTCAATAGGTTTCAAACTCGGACAAGTGTAAATAAGGCCAAGATTAATTACCAATATGCGTTGACGAACGAACAATTGGCAAAAAATAACCTGAATAAGATCATCGCGCAAGCGGTGCTCGATTTACGTGCGGCAAAGACACGTTATCATTCCACTGAAACGGCTTTTGCTTCTGCGAAAGATGCATTTGAGGTAATCAGCCAGCGATATGACGTGGGATTGGCCAATTCTGTGGAATTATTTACGGCACAGACGACGATGAACCGAGCGGAATTCGATCACATCCAGGCACGGTACGACATCTTGTTCCGGAGCAAGGTAATAGACTTTTACCTGGGCAATGAAATAAATTTTGAAACCGAGATTCCGAGCTCTCATTAGCCAATAAAAAAATACTAGATGAAAACTGAATATAAAACAACCAAATCATAGATAAACGATGGCAAAGAAAAAAAATACGCTTAAGTTTCTGTTAATCGGGGCAGCGGTCCTATTGGTATTCGTTATCATCGCCAATAAAATGGGATGGATCGGCCAAGGAGACGTGATTAAAGTTGCCACAGATAAAGTGGAGAAGAAAACCGTCAATGAGCAGGTTTCGGCCAGTGGTAAGATACATCCTGAGGTGGAAGTAAAATTGAGTTCGGAGGTCTCTGGTGAGATTGTGGAGCTTACCGTAAAGGAAGGCGACGTGGTGACGAAAGGACAGATCTTATGCCGCATACGACCGGATATACTCCAGTCAGGGTATGAACGCGCGGTAGCATCGTTGAATGCCCAGCGGGCAAGCTTGGCGATGGCAGAACAGCAGTTGAAGCAACAAGAGGTGAATTTTGCCAACCTGGAAGCGAATTATAACCGGAATAAGGAATTGTATGATAAGAAAGTGATTTCGGCCGCAGAGTTTGACCAAATCCGTGCAGATTATGAGAGTGCGCGCGCGACACTGGAGGCGCAACGGCAAAACGTACTGGTCACCAAATACGGCATAGACCAATCCGAAGCAACGGTGAAAGAAGCTGGCGATAACTTGGCCCGCACGACGATTTACGCACCTGTGGGTGGTGTGATATCGCTCTTGCAGGTGGAACTTGGCGAACGTGTGGTCGGCACTGCGCAAATGGCAGGAACCGAGATTATGCGTATAGCCAACATGGATGCCATGGAGGTTGTAGTAGAAGTGAATGAGAACGACATCAATCGCGTGGCACTCGATAATGAAGCAACAATTGAAGTGGATGCGTTCCAGGGCCGCAAATTTAAGGGAGTGGTCACCGAGATTGCCAGTTCCTCTACCACAGCTGCCACGGCAACAAGCGCTACAGCGGGCACTGACCAGGTAACGAATTTCAATGTAAAGGTGCGCATTTTGCCCGAGTCGTACGATGACTTACTTAAGGAAGAACTTGAAAATCCGTCACCGTTCCGTCCGGGATTGTCTGCTACTGTTGATATTCATACGCAGAAGGATATTGGCCTGGCTGTTCCTATACAAGCTGTGACCACGCGTGAAGCGCCCAGCAGCAGTGATGCCGACACCACTTCAAAGGCCGATACGACCGCGCGAACAACAAGTGTTGCCGTTGATAAAAAGACGAATGAGTACGTTTTCGTTTATGATGACCAAAGTGGTACGGTGAAGCAGGTGGCGGTAACAACAGGTATTCAGGACGATTTGTATATCCGTATCCTATCGGGGCTAAACGAGGGCGATGAAGTGGTATCTCGGCCATTCAATGCGATTACCCAAACGTTGAAAGACGGTAGTAAGGTCGAAAAAGTAGATAAGAGTAGCTTGTTCTGATTTTCAACGCAGAATAGGCGTTAATGCATAACACGCTTGGCGATGGGGTCGATACGCAATTGAACGATTCCATCGTCTGCATTTTGAAGTAACACCGTACAGTCGATATCCAATACTTCAGCAATTTGGAATAGACGTTCCAAAGATAACTTGTGGAATCCTAGTTCGAGTTTACTGTACGCATTTTGAGATATTCCGATTTTTCGTGCTACATAGTCTTGCGTATAGTTGCGGTACTCCCGGACGCATCGGATGTTACTTGCAACGCGCTTCGCTTTGGCGATAGATTTCATCATTTCGGTTTCCAACCTTAGGATTAATAAGCAGTGAAGCAAAGTAATAAGCTTAATCGGTATCTAGGATAGCTTATCCCGTTTATTTCGTTCACAAAAAGGAGTCAATTTTTCTATATTCCTGATAGTTGTATATTATTCCCATTAGTTGTTTGATTTTCAAGTGTTTCTATATGATTTTCATCATATAATAGCGTTCTTTGCGATGATGACCTACCGAATGGTCGTCGTAAAGGGGACGCTGAAAACCTTTGAATCGAGTAGGCGCTAATTAAATCTTACATTATCTATGAAGCTTCAAGAATTAAACGAGCAAGAATTGAAAACCACCAACGGTGGGTTGTTAGGCCTTTTCAATGGTCCGCTGATTGGCGGTTTGGCAGTGGGTGATTTATTGTCGCTGACCGTTGTTGGTACTGATGACAAAATCGACGCCCAAGCAAGTGTTAACGTGAATGGGTTAGCAGGTGGATTAGGGGGCGGCAACCTTTTGGGTGGTCTCTTAGGTGGTTTGTTAGGCGGTATTAGCTTATAGGCCGATTGCTCGCACTGGTGATAGGAGGTAGTCCTGTCATGTAGAATTTAACAAAAAGGAGGGATACGTACATCCCTCTTTTTTGTTCAATTAGCCTCGGAAACGCATTCAACTCTGACATAAATTGAAAACATTACGATATGGCAAAAAAGCTGTTTCCGGCTGAGATTGCGGAATTCACGGCAGAATATCATTTCAATAAGCATCAGCCGCGTACCCTCATTGTTTACCAGCTCGTGTTGGTGTGTGTGGTCGCGGCCATCGTTTCCTTATTTTTAGTGAAGGTTGATGTCAGTGTGAAAGGAGCTGGGGTCCTGCGCGCCGTACAGGAAGACCATACGATTAAAGCGATCGTTTCGGGCCGTATTGAAGAAGTATTCGTGGCCGAAAACCAACACGTGGAGGCCGGCCAGATGCTGGCGCGGATACGGACGGATATCCTCGACCATGAAAAGAATCTGTTGTTGTCGCAACGGTCCGATTTGAGCAGCCAATTGGACGACTTGCATAAACTTACCCGTCTGCTCCAGCAACGGGATGTGACGCGGCGCCCCATGCTTTCATCGGCGATGTATAGCCAGCAATTTACATTGTTCTGGCAGCGGGTATCGAAACTGCAGAATCAACTTGACCTTGCCGAAAAGAATTTCGAGCGTTACAGCCAACTGTACGATAACCGGGTGATTTCCGCGGCTGAATATGATGAAGCAAACTACACCTACCAACAGGCAAAAACTGAATTGGAACTGGCTTATGACGAGCAGGGGTCACTGTGGCAGCAGAATTTGAATGACCTTCGCTTGCAAACAGGTGAATTAGGAACACGGATTAACCAAGTGAACAAAGAACAGGAACTTTATGTACTGGAAGCGCCGGCATCGGGCACCCTTCTGTCTGTTAAAGGGTTACGTAAAGGAAGTATGATCAGTGCAAATGAGGTGTTGGCCCAGGTGTCTCCAGATTCGGGGCTAATCGCGGAAGCGTATATCCTTCCGAAGGATATCGGCTACCTACGAACTGGCACACCGGTGAAGCTTCAGGTCGAAGCTTATGACTATAACCAATGGGGAATGGCGACTGGCGAGATTGCATCGATTTCGGCTGATATCTTCACAGATCGCGGGCAACCCTATTTTAAAGTACGGTGCTTGCTTAATGAAGATCAATTGGTACTTAAAAATGGATATGAAGGGAAACTACATAAGGGGATGACCCTACAAGCACGTTTTTTCGTGACACGACGGACCCTTTTCCAATTGATATACGACAAGGCAGATGACTGGCTGAACCCAAATGTCATATCGTCGCAACAATCAATACTTTAAGCATATTGGTAACGATTTATTGCAAACGAAAGCATGGTGAGAAAACAAAGAAGAATGGGCCGCGTAAAGATCAAACAGCATGATATTACGGATTGTGCCGCGGCATGCTTGGCGTCTATACTGGCATGGTACCGGCGCGATGTGCCCATCGCCCGGATTCGGCAGTATGCTTCGACAGATCAGAAAGGAACTACGGCATGGGGAATCATCCAGGCAGCGCAGAAACTCAATCTTTCGGCCAAAGGTATTCGTGGTGATCTCGAGGCACTGACCGGCCTCCCGTTGCCAGCGATTGCACACCTGGTTGTGCGCCAACGACTACAGCATTATGTGGTTATTTACAAGGTGTCGAAAACCTTTGTACAGGTGATGGACCCCGCTACGGGAACACTTGACAACATGCCGCTGTCGACGTTTAAAGAAAGCTGGACGGGCGTCTTGATTCTCCTTAGCCCCGATGACGGATTTCGTCCTGGAAGCGAAAAAGCGAGTGTTGCTAGCCGTTTTATGTTCTTATTAAAACCTCATTCAGCCATCCTTTGGCAAGTGCTCACAGGGGCTTTATTATTTACCGTGCTCGGGTTATCCACCTCTATTTTTTTACAGAAGATCGTAGACCATGTAATCCCCGATGGAAACCGCAATCTCCTTAACTTGATGGGAATTGCTATGGTGTCTATTTTGGTGGTGAAACTGGTGATCAACCATGCTCGTACTATCCTGACCATCAATACCGGACAACAAATCGATGCGCGACTTATTTTGGGTTATTACAAGCATTTAATGCGGTTGCCGCAGGCATTTTTCGACAACATGCGCGTCGGCGAGATCATTTCTAGGATGAATGATGCCGTTAAAATCCGAGCATTTGTGAATGACGTGTTGGTCGGTTTCGCTGTCAATATTTTCATTGTGCTGTTTTCGTTTGCTCTGATGTTTACCTATTACTGGAAGTTGGCGCTCGTATTGTTATTGGTCGTGCCTCTGTTTTCCATTATTTATTATTTAGCAAACCGGCTGCACAGGAAAACGCAACGCAAGCTGATGGAAGATTCGGCCAATCTGGAGGCTCAATTGGTTGAATCGGTCAACGCCGCCCGCACGATCAAACGGTTCGGATTGGAAGAATTTGCTAGCCTAAAAACCGAAACGCGCTTTATCCAACTGCTCAAAAGCGTTTACAGATCGGCCACGAACTCCCTTTGGATAGGGAATGCCAATGGGGCAGTGGCAGGCTTATTTACAGTGGTTTTATTATGGCTGGGTACCCAGTTTGTGTTGGATAAGATCATTACCCCAGGCGAGCTCCTTTCCTTCTATGCAATTTTGGGCTATTTCATTGGACCAGTAGGTAGCCTGATTGGAATGAATAAAACCATACAGGATGCCGTCATTGCTGCGGATCGCCTTTTCGAGGTGATGGACCTTGAGCACGAGGAGACCGAAAACCAAAGCGAACTGACAGCCGAGATGATCGGAGACTTGACGTTTGTAGATGTAAAATTCCAGTATGGTTCGCGTACAACGGTTTTCGAGAAGCTTAATTTGCAGATCCCGAAAGGCAAAGTGACCGCCATCGTAGGTGAGAGCGGTTCGGGAAAAACCACGTTACTTTCGCTACTGCACAATATGTACCCGATCCAGGACGGGAAAGTCGTGATTGGCGATTTCGACATTCGCTACCTCACGAATGACAGTGTTAGGCGGCTGGTGGGTGTTGTACCGCAAGAAGTTCATCTTTTCGCCGGCAATATTGTGCAGAATATTGCCTTAGGCGATTTATCGCCCGACATGAACGAAATCACGAAATTATGCAGGGAACTGGATATGCTTTCGTTCATCGAGCAACTACCAGCCGGATTCAATACGTATATCGGTGAAAACGGTATGCAGCTTTCGGGTGGGCAACGGCAACGCATTGCCATTGCACGGGCACTTTACCGTCAACCCGAAGTGCTTATCCTCGATGAGGCCACATCGTCGCTCGATTCAATATCGGAAAGCCACGTGCACCGAACCATCGCTGATTTTAATAGGAAGGGAAAAACTGTAATCATCATTGCACACCGGCTCAGTACGGTGATGCATGCCGATAAAATCGTGGTGCTTCACAAAGGTGCGCTCATTGAAGAAGGGCATCACTCAAGCTTGATGAATATAAAAGGGTACTATTACAGTATGTGGCAGCAGCAATTCCCCCCCGAGTTTACCCTATTGAGTAAACCGTTGCCCCGAAATTGATAACCAAAACAAATTTAGTTGGACTGATTATAAATAATACGTATATTCGCCTCCGATTAATGACTTGGAGTATACAATGGTTTGTCCGTTAGCGCATTTCGAAGAAGTATATAAAACACCGCATGGTGCTGTATATCAATGCAGTAGGAAAAATTGCTATTGGTTGGAATTTGCAGGCGACACCACGGCATTCCGAGTGAGCGACTTCTTCAACTTCAAAAAGCGGATTGATGCCATCGACCTTTCGGCAATGATTATCGATTCGTCTCGTACGGCTGATTTTACGATAGTAATGCCCTTCCGGACACCCCGTTGCTTCTTGTTAGATGTAAATGATGTGCTTAGCCTCCGTGAATTGCTGGATGGCGCTAAGTTTATGATCGAACTCAACAGCGTGGTAAACGCATGCCTTCTAGCGACGCCTAGCGGTACCCGCGTATAATTTAGACTGAATTCGTATTGCTTTTATTTTGTGGCGTTTATCGCTTGGTTTGTGTATTTTTGTATCACAAGCCCGGATAAGCTGTTGCTTGCTTGTTAAAATCAGAAAACAGGAATATTATGAAAGATTTATTAAGATTGAAGACTTCGTTGAACGAAGAAATCGAAACTATATTGAATGCGCAGATTAAGGTGGAAGCACACTCTTCTTCAGTTTACCTTGCCATGTCAGCTTGGTGCGACGACCAAGGATACGACTTTAGCGCCACTTTTTTTGCCGAGCAATCAGAAGAGGAGCGAAAGCACATGATGAAACTTTTCAATTATGTGAATGATCGCGGTGGGAAAGCGATTTCGCCTGAGATTACGAACATACCGGCAGATTTCGAATCCTTTCGGTCGGTATTTGAGGAAATGCTCGAACAAGAGATGTATGTAACTCAACAGTTTAATAACATTGCCGATAAATGCATTAAATTGAAGGATTTCGTGACCTTCCAGTTTATACAATGGTTCCTGGAGGAACAGATTGAAGAAGAATATGTAGCGCGTCGCATATTGGATATGTTTGACGTGATCGGTGAAGAGGGGGTAGGCCGTTGGGAAATAGATAAGCACATACCCAAAGTGCAGTACAACGGTTAAAGGCCTGTAATTAAGGTAAATAATTACCGGGTTGTCTTTTTTAATAAGGCAGCCCGATTTTTTTTGCACACATACGGATTATGTACTATCTTTCGTTCTTTATAAAGAGTGAGGTCTAGATTGCTATACGCATCATGTAATCCGCCTCAGGTTTATATATTGTCACGAAAAGTTGCCATCGATAGCGCTACATAAGCTCCTCGTTTTCGCGTTCCTTTTTGTATCGTTGCAGGCTTTCACGCAGCACCATAGAAAGGAAATAAGCGGCCTTGTTATCGATACGGCAGGCACACCCCTGGTTGGTGTCAATGTGCGGCTAACAACCATATTGGATACAATGCTCGCTGTAACGGATGATCATGGCCAGTTTAGATTTATCAATATCATCGGCCCCGAATTTAGGCTCGGTTTTAGCATGATTGGGTACAAGATATTGGACCGGACCTACGCGAATAATTTCCCGGGCACGACCATGCAATTGTTGCCCACCGTGTTACCACCGCAGCGAACATTGCTAGCAGAGGCTATCGTCAACCGTGTACAGCCCATCGTCATTAAGGAAGATACTATACAGTATAATTTGCCTGCGTATAATATCCGCCCAAATTCCTTGCTGGAAGAAGCGTTGAAGCTGCTGCCCAACGTGCAGGTGCGTCGAGATGGCAAAGTAATTGCGCACGGTAAGATAATCAGCCGGGTCCAAGTAGATAGCAAGAACTTTTTCGGTGGTGAAGTGCTAACTGCTACTCGCAATTTACCTGCGGAATTTATTCAGTCGGTGCAGGTAATCGATTACTATGGTGATATGGCCAACACTACCGGTGTGAAAGATACTGAGCCAGAGAAGATACTCAACATCGTGCTGAAAGAGGATAGCAAGCGTATCCTATTTGGCCAGGTGACCGGTGGCGGAGGAACCGAAAGCCGCTATATCGGGAGCATGGGATTGAACAACTTCAATGATGGTCAGGAATTTTCAATCTTAGGATCATTCAACAATACCAATACGAGTCTTTTCAGTTATGGAGCACCAAGCGGGGCCGGTACTCGGGAGCGGGGGAATAGCGATCTTACAGGTATGACTGACCCAGTGGATGGCGTGAACACTACCAATTCGGCTGGGGTCAGCTATTCGGACGATTTGTCGGATAAGGTAAGTGTCTACGGGAAGTATACGTTTACCAATCGTAAGAACCATACCATCGGGCATTCGGTATTGACGAGCCACTTCGATTTTTATGAAATCATTAACCAGGAAGAGCGGGAACTCGTTACGGATAACATGAACCATTTGATGGCATGGGATATCGAAGCCCAATTGGATAGTCGGAATTATCTGAAAATAAGCCCAAACCTGTCGTATAGCTCGGTCAATACGACCAGCCATAGCAACGACACCATAAAAAACAGGAACATTGTGAGCGAGCGGGTGTACCGTGCCACCGATCAAATATCGACACCCAATTTCGATATGGACGTCCTATATTCCCGGATGTTCAATAAGCCGGGTAGGAAATTTGTGATCAACATGCAGGGAAAATATGCTAAGCGAGACAAGCTTGAAGATTTAAATGATTATTTCGAAAGTGTGAACGCGCATTCCGGACAACCTATCCAGGACGATGCTTACTACCTTGCCCAACAGATAACGAGTAATAACCAAAGCCGTGTCGGCCGGCTCAAGGCATCCTTTGTGGAGCCGATCGATAAGTCCAGTATATTGGAAATTGGCTACGAATATAATTACACGGCAATAGACAGTCGACGGAGCGTATGGGATACCAACGAAGGGATGTTTGTCGATTCGTTGAATGTGGATTATTCCTATTTTTTTGAAAGCAACCGGTTGGGACTGAACTATCAAATGGAGCAAAATAAGCGGTTTAAATATACGTTGGGTTTTGCGGTGCAACCATTGCTCTTGCAAGGACACATGCTCAATGCAGATACACTAATTCAGCATCGGAATGTAAATATCATACCGAGCGCAGGTTTCCGGTTTCGTATCAGTGACGAGAGTGAGCTGTCCGTTGAATACTTGGGTACCAATAATCAACCCAATTTCTCACAGATACAGCCCGTCCGCAATCTCTCCAATTCGCAAAATATCATCATCGGGAATGCCGATTTGAAAGCAGAGTTCATCAATCGGATAACAACACGCTTCCGCCAAACAAAAATGGGCCGAAACCAGTTTTTCGAAGCCCAACTGGCATTCAACAAAATACAGCACAAAATCGTGACCAGCAGATCCAATCCGAATGGTACGGTGCAAGAGACCAGTTTTCGTAACTCCAGTGGCTATTTTGATGCCAGGGGATATTATATGTTTAGCACGCCAGTTATCAATGATGATTTCCAACTGAACCTCAATGGAACCACCGATTACGTAAATAACATATCGTATGTGAACGAAGAGAAAAACTTTGGCCGGAATTTCATTTACTCACAGGCAATTCAGATGCGTTTTATGCTGGAAGATATTGTTGAAACAGAATTGAATACCAGTTATACATTTAACCACACGCGCTATTCACTACGTAACAGCGAAGGTATTAATGCTAACTCGTTTTTGGTCGGGTTGGCGGCAAAGGCCTACCTTTCAGATAATTGGGCCTTTGGATTCGATTTATCACACCGTCTAAACAATGGCTATAGTAGTTTCGTGAATGTAAACCCCACATTGCTCAACGCCTACCTCGAATGCACATTCCTACCTAATAATATGGCGCTACTCCGGTTTCAAGGCTTTGATCTGTTTAATCAAAATACTGGCGTAACCCATGAAATTATCGGGTCTGATGCGCTTTTTATGCGAAACAACCGATTAGCAAGGTATTTTATGGTCTCACTGAACATCCGTTTACAAAAATATCCATCGAAGAAGTCATGATGCGCGCTGCAGTCATTTCGGCTTATGGTCCAGCCAGCAACCTCACGGTGCAGCGACGACCTGTACCGACTCCGGAGCGGGATGAGGTGCTTATCAAAGTGCGTGCTGCAGGTATTAATCGCCCAGACATACTGCAGCGCCAAGGGAGATACCCGGCACCGGCAGGTGCAGTACGGGATATACCGGGTTTGGAGGTGGCCGGCACAGTGGTGGCGTGTGGGCCTGATGTAAGTCGTTGGGTGGCGGGCGACTCGGTGTGTGCCTTGGTGCCGGGAGGAGGATATGCTGAATATGTAGCTGTGAATGCGTTGCACTGCTTGCCTGTGCCAGATACCCTGTCAATACGTGCCGCGGCGTGCCTCCCTGAGACCACGTTTACAGTTTGGCATAACTTGTTTCAGTTGGCCGAATTACAACCGGATGAAACCGTATTGATACACGGCGGCAGCGGAGGGATAGGGAGTATAGCCATTCAGCTAGCCAAGAACTTGGGCGCCAAGGTTTACGTTACAGCGGGGTCGCATGAGAAATGCGATTTTTGTGAACAGCTTGGTGCCGCCAAGTGCATCAATTACAAAACAGAGGACTTTAGCGAGCGGTTGGCCACCAAGTCTATTGATGTCATCCTCGATAGCATCGGTGGCCCGTATTTCGAAAAAAATATGGTGTTGTTAGCAGATGGTGGTCGGATGGTATTTATCAATGCGGTAGCCGGCCGGAATGTGACTTTGGACGTGCTGGCGCTCATGCAACGTCGGATTACGCTTACCGGCAGTACCTTGCGAGGTCGCAGTAATGCATTTAAAAGCAATCTCCGTGAGGCTGTGGAACGCCACGTGTGGCCATTGGTCGTGGCGAAACGGCTTAGCCCGATTATCCATAAGGCTTTTCCCCTGGAAGAAGTACACCGTGCGCACGAACAGATGGAGGCTGGTGACGTTATGGGCAAACTGGTGTTAGACATGTAACCTTGCTGTCAGTTTATAGATATTATTTTCAATAAGTGACTTGTCGTGTTGTCGACTTGCAAATAATTTACGTCCTTAGTTGCCACTTTATAATAAAACGTATGCCATGAACGAAGCGTTTTTTCAACGACTATTCGATAAACAGCGGGAAATAGCTGACGTGCCGCCAAACAGCATCATTGCCAACTGGGCGTTGCACTTGCTGGATCTGCTTTTCCCCGAGCGGCAAACCCACCCCGACAGGGATGTTGCACAACTCAAGGTACAGTTTGCAGAATCTGAAGCAAACCTGCTAAGTATCCTCGACCGAACAAAAGCATGTGAGGCGTGTAATCATAGAGCGGTAGCCCAGCGCTTTTATTTGGCGTTGCCCGAATTGCATCGAATTATGTATACCGATGCCACAGCGATTTTTGAGGGCGATCCTGCGGCTACGAGTACCTTTGAGGTCATCCGTACCTATCCTGGATTCTTGGCCATTGCATTGTACCGCTTGGCCCATGCGTTGATGATATTGGATGTACCGCTATTGCCTCGAATCCTCACGGAGTACGCCCATTCCCGAACGGGTATTGATATCCATCCCGCCGCAACCATCGGCGAATTTTTTTGCATCGATCACGGCACCGGCGTGGTAATTGGCGAGACAGCCGTTATCGGCAATCAAGTTAAAGTTTATCAAGGTGTTACATTGGGAGCGATGAGTGTGGAGAAGTTTTTGGCAAATACCAAGCGCCACCCTACCATCGAAGACCGTGTGGTCATCTATGCAGGGGCTACGATTTTAGGCGGCGATACGATCATCGGTCACGATAGCGTCATCGGCGGGAACGTTTGGCTCACATCCAGTATACCTCCCTATTCAACTGTTTACCATCAACCCACGGTGAAAATTGTGGACACAAAAGCGACCCATTAGGCTATGAAGACATTAATTGATTGTGTGGGAGATACCCCATTGGTGAAGTTGGAGAAGCTGAACCCTAACCCTGCGGTGGAGATATACGTGAAACTGGAAGGAACGAATCCAGGCGGCAGCGTAAAAGATCGTGCCGCACTCAATATGATACGCAGCGCATTAGAACGGGGTGATATCACCCCAGGCACGCAACTCATAGAAGCCACGAGCGGCAACACGGGCATTGCTTTGGCGATGATTGCCCGTGTTTTTGGGTTATCGATTGAATTGGTCATGCCATCAAATTCTACGCGGGAACGAACAATGACCATGGAGGCTTATGGTGCAAAGGTAACGTTACTAGATTCAATAGAAGCGTGCCGCGATTATGCGGAAGAAAAGGGAGGTCAGCCCGATTATTACCTATTAAACCAATTTGCAAATCCAGACAATTACCTAGCACATTACCAAACAACGGGGCCGGAAATATGGCGCGATACGAACGGTGGAATCACCCATTTTGTGAGTGCGATGGGTACTACGGGCACTATTATGGGAAATTCCATGTTCTTGAAAGAACAAGACCCTGCCATCCAGATCGTGGGATGTCAACCGACCGAGGGATCATCCATTCCTGGAATCCGACGGTGGCCGACCGAATACTTGCCTAGCATCTATGACCCTCGGCGGGTAGACCATGTGATGGATGTTTCACAGGTCGATGCGACGGTAACAGCACGGCAGCTGGCACGGGAGGAAGGAATATTTGCAGGTATGAGCAGCGGCGGTGCCATGGCCTGCGCCATCCGGCTGGCCGCGAGTCTAGACTCGGGGGTCATTGTGTTTATCGCATGCGACCGTGGCGATCGATACCTTTCTAGCGATCTATTTGGCTAGTGCCAGCACTTACGAGGAGCTGAACCTGCTTTTCAACGCAGCCAGCTTGCTAGCCATATCTGTATCTTTACGGGGGCTTTTGTTAGACTTGCGTTGCTTGTCCCTGCTTGGATTTGGGCGCCCATCAGACTTCTTAACGGCTGGCCGCTCCTCCGTTTTCATGGAAAGACTTATCCGATTACGCTTTTCATCCACTTCTGTGACCGTTACCATCACTTTTTGTTGAACCTTTACCACTTCGTTGGGGTCTTTTACGAAACGATTGGCCAACTGGCTGAGGTGCACCAATCCGTCTTGGTGTACGCCGATGTCTACAAAGGCGCCGAAGTTGGTGATGTTAGTAACGACGCCAGGTAGGCGCATGCCGATGCGGAGGTCGGCGATACTGTTTACGCCTTCTGTAAATGAAAACGGTTCGAACTGCTCGCGTGGGTCCAGCCCCGGTTTTGCCAATTCAGCTAGGATGTCGCGCAGGGTAGGTGTGCCTACCTGTTCGCTGACGTATTTTCTAAGGTCAATTTGTTTTCGGAGATGCTCATCGCGCAGCAAGTCAGTCACCTCACAGCCCAGATCGGCGGCCATCTGTGCTACCAATGAATAACGCTCGGGATGGACAGCGCTGGCATCCAGTGGGTTTTGAGCGTTCCGTATCCGTAAGAAACCTGCTGCCTGCTCAAAGGCTTTTTCACCCAATCGCGGCACTTGCTTCAGCGATTCGCGGTTGCGGAAAGCCCCGTGCTGCTGGCGGAAATTGATGATTTGCTGGGCTAGCGACGGTCCCAAGCCCGCGATATAGGATAAAATCTCCTTGGAGGCGGTATTGAGTTCGACACCTACGGCGTTTACGCAACTAACGACGGTATCGTCGAGTGCGGTCTGCAGCTTCGACTGATCCACATCATGCTGATATTGGCCTACACCAATGGATTTCGGATCGATTTTGACTAATTCGGCTAATGGGTCCATAAGCCGTCGGCCAATAGACACGGCACCGCGCACAGTCACGTCGTGGTTAGGGAATTCTGCACGTGCAATATCGGACGCCGAATATATGGAAGCACCACTTTCGTTCACCACGATCACTGGGATGCCGGGGATTGCCAATTTACGCACAAAAGCTTCCGTTTCACGCCCCGCGGTACCGTTGCCGATTGCGATTGCTTGTAGATGATATTTTTCGACAAGTGCATTGATGGTTATGGCCGCTTGCTCTGCACCACCGGAGCCGGTGTGGGGGAATAACGTCGTATGTTCGAGTAATGCGCCTTGTTCATCAAGGCAAACGGTTTTGCAGCCGGTTCGGAAACCGGGGTCGATTGCCATGATTCGTTTCTGTCCCAATGGGGCCGCCAGCAGCAGTTGTCTTACGTTGCCCGCAAATACCCGGATCGCTTCGTCGTCAGCACGCTGGCGCGTAAACATACGCACCTCGGTTTCCATGGCTGGTTTGAGAAGGCGTTTATAGCCATCAAGCATCGCCATGCGCACCTGGGTACTCGCCTCGCCCGAACCTGTTACGTAGGCGCTGTCAAGAAGCGGTAGCACATCACCTTCGGGAACTTCGATATCCAGGTAGAGCAATTCTTCTTTTTCGCCGCGGCGCATAGCCAGCACCCGGTGAGAAGGAGCGGTTTTCACCGGTTCGGTCCACTGATGGTAATCCTTGTACTTTAATGCGGCTTCCTCTTTGCCGGGTATTACGCGAGCAGCGAATGTGCCTTTTTCAAGGAACACCAGTCGCAATTTAGCGCGGATTGCCGCGTCCTCAGCAATGGTTTCGGCAATAATATCACGTGCACCCGCCAATGCGTCTTCCACATCGTTCAGTGCTTTCGCTGGGTCCAAGTACGCTTCGGCCGCTGCCCGGATGTCGTTGCCGTCCTGGAGTAGAATGAGCTGCGCAAGCGGTTCTAGGCCCCGGTCACGTGCCACACTCGCGCGGGTTTTACGTTTGGGCCGATAGGGGAGATAGGTATCCTCCAGTGCCGCCATCGTTTCCGCAGCCTTCACCTTTTCCTCCAATTCGGGGGTGAGCTTATCTTGTTCAAGGAGCGATTTCAAGATGGCTTCCCTGCGTTTGTCGAGCTCGCGCAGTTGGTATAGGCGATCGCGGATCTGTGTGAGTTGTACTTCATCAAGACTACCGGTCATCTCTTTGCGGTAGCGTGCAATGAACGGAATGGTGCCTCCGTCATCGAGGAGCGAAATGACCGTGCTTACCTGTCGTATGGACAACGCAAGTTCTTGGCCAATACGGATGTTATGATTCATATTCCCGTGGGGATTCTTTTCTTAGGGATTCTTTTCTTCGCCGACTGGCTGTTGTGGAGTTTCCGGCGAGGATGACACGTCATTATTGTCAGTGCTTGCGTCGTTGTTGGCGCCAGCATGGTGATTATTATGATAATAAGGGCCTTGGGTACCGTAATAGTCGGGCTCACGGTTGGGATCGGGATTATGCTGATATGTGCCCGCTGGTGCCGTAGGGTTATTTTCATTTAGCTTCTTGGGTTCATGGTCTTCTACAATGGCATCTTTCACGTCCAAATCCTTCTCGAAATTATTGATTTGGTCGCTGATGTCGCGCTTGATGGTTTCCGACGCATCCTTAAATTCGCGTATGCCCCGACCCAATCCCCGTGCCAATTCCGGGAGCTTCTTGCCACCGAATAGCAACAGGGCTACGAACACGATGAGCATCATCTCACTTGTTCCAATGTTTAAGAATGCAATAACTGTACTCAACATAACAATAGCTCAATTTTCCACCCGCTAAGGTAGGGGTAAATTTTTTTAAATCCATGGGTTGCCCTATTTTTCCGCGTATAATTGGTTGAATAACCATTTAAAGCGCCGTGGGGCTGCGCGCTAAATTAGATTTCGTGTCTGAGACCCTTATATAGAAGCCTTTATTCCTACGGGTGCTTAAAAAGCGGTCACACCGTTTTTGAGGTAGTCAGCCCCCCGAACCAACCGCTCCGCAAGGTTTCCTGTCGCCATAACATTTAAGATTCTTTATTTTTTGCCATGGTCGGTGATTTTGATGGCCGGGCTGTGGGCCGTGCTTTGGAATCGCAGTGTACTCATGAACAACTCACGTAGCAATAGGATATTTCGGTTTGCACATACACAAATTAGGGAAACCGCTTGGTCCGGAATGATGTGTCCAGATTGATACGATAAATAATTCGGCGGCAATGTCGTACCTTTGACAGTTCAAAAATTCAAATGGACGATGGGCTGCCAACTGAAGCGATACAAACCCTATTATGTCAGTACCCTGGTATTGGCCGGGCCTGTGGTGATTTCGCAATTGGGCCATATGTTGGTGCAGGTAGTCGATAGCATCGTTGTGGGCCATTTCGCTGGCACCATTCCGCTGGCGGCTGTATCATTGGTTCACAGCATTTTTATGATTGTAATGGTTATTGGCCTCGGTGTCGCGTATGGTTTAACACCATTGATTGCACAGGAAAACGGTCGCAAAAACCTACTAGAGTGCGGTGTTTTGTTGTCCAATAGCTTATGGATCAATCTGTTTACCGGAATAGGTTTGTTCTGTTTGGTGTATTTCGGGTCAATGGCGGCCATCGATCACCTTGACCAGGATCCGGCGGTGGTACGGGAAGCGAAACCCTACCTGTTTATTCTCAGTCTGTCCATCGTGCCGTTAATGGTTTTCAGTGCATTTAAACAATTTGCCGAAGGATTAGGCTTTACGAAGCAAGCGATGCGTATCACCATTTGGGGGAATTTGCTCAACGTATTGCTGGCTATCATTTTCGTGCGCGGCATGTTCGGACTGAAGCCGATGGGGGTTAGTGGGGTGGGGTACGCTACCCTATTAGACCGATGTTTGATGGCCGCCGTTATGGGTATATATGTATTCCGATCGGTCAACTTCAAAGCTTATCTGGCACAATTCAAATTATTCCATATGGATTGGTTCCGAAGCCGTTCCATATTGCGAATAGGCACACCGGTAGCGATGCAATATGTGTTTGAAGTGGGCGCATTTGCCGCCGCAGCAGTGATAGCAGGTACGATCGGTGCTAATGAACAGGCGGCTCATCAAGTAGCGATAACCTTGGCCGCGATGACGTATATGATGGCAAGCGGCATTGCAGCGGCAGCTACCATCAAAACGGGTAATAATTTTGGGCAGCAGAACTTTTTCCGCTTACGGCGTTTCGCGGTATCCAGCTACCATATCGTATTGTTATTCATGGGCGTAAGTGCGTTGTTGTTCGCATTGCTGAACCAGTATCTGCCGTGGATCTTTACGAAAGATACGGTGGTAATCGGCATAGCAGCAGAGTTACTCATCATTGCGGGGTTATTTCAGCTGTTTGATGGCACCCAAGTGGTTGGGTTAGGTATTTTGAGGGGGGTAGGCGATGTGAATATTCCGACATTGATTACTTTTATTGCTTATTGGGTCATTGGACTGCCGATCGCGTATTTACTCGGCATTGTGATGGACTTGGGGGTTGCCGGTATTTGGTACGGGCTTACCCTTGGATTGCTAACCTCCTCTCTGTTGTTATATGTCCGGTATAAGCGTGTCATTTCCCGTTTTTCTGATTTGTTGATTTGAAGGTTTGCAATTTAAAGATTCCTATATGACGTCACGTCACGTCATCGAATCATCTCATATCGAGTCACCACGTCAAACCTCCCGGCTTCCGTCCCAGTTTTCAAGGTAATCGGCTACACGTTTCACAAATCGTCCGCCCAAAGCGCCGTCAACCACACGATGGTCATAGGAGAGGGAGAGGTACATCATGTGCCGGATTCCAATCATGTCGCCTTGTTCCGTTTCGATGACAGCCGGCTTCTTCGTTATGGTGCCAACAGCTAATATCGCTACCTGTGGCTGATTGATGATAGGCGTGCCCATAATATTACCAAATGCGCCGATGTTGGAGAGGGTAAATGTGCCACCTTGGGTATCATCGGGTCGCAATTTGTTGTTGCGGGCGCGGTTGGCCAGGTCGTTTACCGCTTTGCTGAGCCCGACCAGACTAAGTTGGTCGGCATTTTTGATAACCGGTACAATTAAGTTTCCTGATGGCAGCGCTGCCGCCATGCCGATATTGATGTGGTGTTTTTTAATGATTTGGGATCCGTTAACGGAAACGTTGACCATAGGAAAGTCCCGAAGTGCCTTACTCACCGCTTCAATGAATATTGGTGTGAACGTGATTTTTTCACCTTCACGTTTTTCGTAGGCGGTTTTTATCTTGTTACGCCAATTAACCAAGTTAGTTACATCGGCTTCTACAAAAGAGCATACATGGGGTGAGGTATGTACGCTCTTTACCATATGGTCCGCAATCAGTTTGCGCATACGGTCCATTTCGATGATTTCGTCTTGTGGAGCAACCGGTATTGCAACAGGAGCTTCCGGTTGGCTGTTGTCTATAACTGGCGCCGAATCGGAGTCATTGATAACGCTTTGGGTCACTGCCGCCGACCCATCCGGTCCGTTTTTCCGGGCTAGGTACTCCAATACGTCTTGTTTAGTTAAGCGTCCATCGCTTCCTGTACCCGGGATATGCTCAAGTTCGTCTACCGAAATGCCTTCTTCCGCCGCGATGTTTTTTACCAGCGGTGAATAGAACCGAGGAGTGGCGCCTTTGTCGTTGGCAGGTGACGAATCCGGTATCTCAGGAGACTCCAATTGGGCAATACCCGGTATCTCTTCGACGTCGGCAATATCGCCATCCATAGGCGCCATCGTATTCGTAATTTTGTTGCTATCGCCTTCGTCCACCTCAAGGGTCGCGATAATGTCGCCTACTTGTGCAACTGAATTCTCGGTAAAAAGTTGTGCTTTGAGCGTGCCGGAAACCGGCGAAGGCACATCGGAATCCACTTTGTCTGTGGCCACCTCCAAAATAGATTCGTCTTCCTCGACCTGGTCTCCCGGTTGTTTCAGCCATTTGACTATCGTTGCTTCCGATACGCTTTCTCCCATCCGGGGCAGTTGCAAGTTGTATGTCGCCATAACAATTCTCTGTATTACTGTTATTGATTGAAACGCATCTAAGTTACATAAATAATTGACATAAAATAAAACAACAAAATTTTATTCTGTACTAAGGTCTTTTTTTGAAATAAAATATCAAACAAATTCAAAACATATACACTATCGTCTATTCTGGGTTCTCCGCGAGCAACAGCCGCCATAACATAAACAGTGCCGCCATGGAAGACCGCTCGATATTGATTGCCCGATCGTGGCCGAACAGGAATTCATGGGCAACAACGCCCGATTTGCCGGCAACAGCAATCCACACCAGTCCAACAGGTTTTTCGGTCGTGCCGCCGTCAGGGCCAGCGATACCGCTGACGGCAATCGCGTAGTCTACCTGGAACAAGGCCTGCGCGCCTAACGCCATTTCGCGCACGGTTTGCTCACTGACAGCGCCATGTGCCTCGAGGGTTTCCGCTTTGACGCCCAGCGTTGTTTGTTTTACGGCATTGGAATAGGTCACGGCCCCGCCTTCAAACATGGAACTGCTTCCCGGCAAAGCGGTAATCAACCGGGCAATGTTTCCTCCTGTACAGCTTTCGGCCGTCGCGAGTAAGAGCTTCCGCTGTCGCATGAAATCGCGGATCAGTATTTCCAGTGTGGTGTCTTCGTTAGCGAGGAAATGATGGCCCAAGCGTTCTCTCAATTGGCTGGTTACCGCCGCCGTTTCCCGTTTAAGTGTCGCTAAGTTTTCTCCCGTGGCGGTAAGCCGGAGACGTACTAGGCCGGGCTTGGGCAAGTAAGCCAACTGGATGTGTGCTGGCAATGCACTTTCAATGTCGGCAATTCTTTCGGCTAGAAAAGACTCGCCGATACCGGCTGTTAGTACCGTATGGTGCCATAAGGGCTGCCGTCCTTCCAAGTTCAGGAGCCGTGGCAATACCCGCTCGCGCATGATGTGTTGCATTTCGAACGGCACGCCAGGCATGATGATATATGGCTTCTCCTTATGTGTCAGCCACATGCCCGGTGCGGTTCCCATGGCGTTGAAAAGCACTTCGCTTTTTTCGAGTACGTCGGCTTGCCTGCGGTTGATTTCAAGCATTGGCCTCTTATTCCTATTGAAGATAGACTCCACGTGGGCCAGTACCTTTGGGTCGCGTCGGAAGCCACAGCCGAAATACACCGAAAGCGTTTGCTTCGTCACATCGTCTTTCGTAGGCCCTAGTCCGCCGGTGACCAAGATCAAGTCGGCTCTCCCGGAAGCGAGTGTAAGGGCCACGATGATGTCTGCGGGGTGGTCGGCCACGGAACTCACTTGTTTCACATGGATACCAATAGCGTTCAGCTGTTGTGCCATCCATGCCGAGTTGGTGTCAATGATTTGCCCAATCAGTATTTCGTCGCCTATGGTAATGATTTCTGCTTGCATATCCTAGAAACCGCCGAAGTTGTCATTTCGTTTGGTCAATTTCAAATCCTGTAGAATAGAGGCTTTAGCCCTGATGGTTACGTTGTAACTCTGGTATCGTCCGAAAGGCACCCAGCCAAACGACATATCCCAGCAATGGAGGTCGCGATAGATGCTGAAACGGGTCATGGAAATCTCCTTTTGTTTGAAATCATACCCAGAGTTGAATTGTACTTTCCACTTGGGCGTGAGGCTGAAATCGCCATGGAGGTTCAGCGTGGCGGTAATACGTTTTTGGATTCCCGGGTTGGCATATTGGAAGCTGAATGAGCCAGCGAGATTCCACGGGATGTTGAAATCGACGAACGCATTGGGATCTGAACTGATACGTGCCAGTTGTTGCTGTTGCTCGGGCGTCATATTGGCTTTTTGGTTGTCTAATGAATCGAGGCCTGCTTGCCGACTTTTGTTGGCATCAGGGTTGAAGCTATAGTCGAATGACAAACCAAAGTTCGTAAGTCGTGCCAGCTTGCCGTCTTTGATCACGTAACGGTTGACACGCCTGCCTGCTTGGCTATCGAAAGCATATGGATCGAACGTGCCGTTGAAGTTGAGGTTGATTTTCTGGTTAAACAGGGTGGTCCGGCCTGAAAAATTGATATTGGATAGCTTGAATGAATCGGCTACGAAGTTATAGTTTCCGCTGAATGTGAGCCCCTGGAGTATAGGCACTTTTTTTACACCACCGTCGGTTGTATCTTTCTTGCTCAATATTTTGGCTTCCAGGTTATTGTCGATCGAGAATCCGATACCCATGGAGCGCCCACTTCCCGGTGATCCGTAGCGACTTCCCTGGAAAATGGAGTATAGCGTTTCATCACCCCGAGCATCGATGAATTTCCGATAAAACCCGTATTGGGGGGCCGCGAAGTCGGGCCGGTAGTTGAGGTTGAACGACGGGGTGATGACATGGCGCATTGCTTGTATTTTCCCGATTTTGGGGTACATGCCATAGATTTTAGTAGATAGGCCAGACGACACCGAGTAGTTGTACGACCGTCGGAACCCATTCACCGTATCGCGTAGCACTTCGAATCCGCCGGGCGTGTTTTCCAGTCGCTGGCGGTAGGTCTGGAAGTGCCAACCTTCGCTGTAATTCACGCTCGAGTTAAACTGGAAGAATTTCAATACATTGAGCGAAAGGCTCACAGGAATACTGTGTTGAAAGCCATGCTGGAACTGGCTTAAAGTTTCTTTGCTGAATAATCCCGTTTCCTTAGCGTTTAGGATGTTATCGCCGCGCAACGAGTAACTTACGTTGATGCGCTGGTACCACTTCTGTTCACCCACACGATCTTTCGAGTCAAACGGATTGAATGAGCTTACGCTGAGCGAGAAGGTGGGGAGATCGAGTGAGACCGTTTTCGCGGCCATATCTTGAGAGTGCCGCAAACTGCTGGTAAAATTGATTTTGCCATCGAGAAAGGTTCGTCCATAACTGATACTCGAGTTCATCGAATTGCGGGTAATCTCGTCGTAATTGTAAGAAGCGCCGGCGGCGGTATTCTGGGCATATGAACTGGTACCAAAGTTTACGTTTGCACTGAATGTGGTTCCTGGGTTGGCTTCCTGCAATTGAGTGTGGTTCCACGTTACGTTGAAATCTTTGGTAGAGCGGTATTGGTCGGTGCCTTCAACACCGTTTTTGGTGTTGGCATATCGAAAATTAAATCCACCATTGAACTTATAATTGACGCGGTAGCGGGTATTCAGCGATGTTTCCCACGACCCCTTGGAGTATAACGTGCCGCGTATTTCACTATCCCAATAATCATTGAAAGCGAGGTACCAGCCGATATCGCGCATGAAAAACCCCCGATTGAATTCTTCGCCGAACGTGGGGAAGAGGAACCCTGACGATCGCTTGTTCGGTTTCGGGAAAAAGCCAAAGGGGATAGTGATGAACCTCAGCGGCACCCCCTCCATGACCAAGTAAGCGGGTCCTGAAATGATTTGGTTTTCCGTAACAATGCCTTTACTGATTTGGATGCCAAAATGGGTATGGGGTTCGGGCAAGTTACAAGTACTGTACATGCCGTGGTAAAGCGACATCTCGTTATATTGGTTCTTGCGTACCCTGTTTGCTTGGATAAAGCCACCCTCGACTTCGGTGAAAATGCCCCACGTATCGCCCTTTTCCGACTTAAAATTATAACGCAAGGAATCGACCACTTTAGGTGTTTCGTTGGGGAAGATGACGACCGGTCGGCCCACATACTTGTTGTTATGGTCGTACAGACCACTAGCATAGATCTCGTTCGTATTGTTGTTTATTTGTATGTAGTCGGCCGCCAGTTCAAACCCCTCATACTTGATTTTTGCTTCTT
>CAZTJY010000015.1:0-12684 GCA_964613725.1 uncultured Parapedobacter sp.
ACCGGATCGAGACGCCAGCGCCAGTTCCCGGTAGGCATTGCCGGTATATTCATGCGTGCTTCCGATCCGAGCCCCAATAAATCCTGCAAAGGAATAATGGCTAACCAAGCCGGGGATGCATAGGCCAGCCGGCACAGCGTTACGGCAGCGCGTTGAGGCGTAAGCGTGCCAGCACCAGCGTACGCGCTCAACCGTGCCTTAGTGTCCTCGGTCGACTAGTTGCGTTAACACCCCACGGCCGTGTCATTATCATGTGTACCGGTAAACACAACATCGCGGGCCGAATGGTGGTGCGGTGCGTGTAAATTTGTAGCGATATCGTCGCCGAAAGCGAATTGCAATACTTTCATCCCTGGGATGCCCAGTTCATCACGCAATTGGTAAACCCCTTCATGGATGTCGCCCAAATCTTCAGCGATGAACGGCAATCCCTCAATGGATCTTTCGAAGGCCCGGAAAGGTGTTGCTCCCGGGCCCGGCTGCCACGCGCCTTCTTTCGCACTTTTTGCCGTATTTGGAATTTCCCAATAATTATAAAACGCCCGGAAATGATCGAGCCGAAGCAGGTCGTAAAAGGCCAAGTTTTTTCGTATCCGCTGCGTCCACCATTCAAAGCCGTCGTCGACATGGCTTTCCCACCGGAAAACGGGCATGCCCCATAGCTGTCCGTCAGCGTTGAAATAATCAGGCGGTACACCCGCCATATCCGCTATTGTCCCATTGTCATTCAACTTGAATAGGCCACGGTGAACCCATACATCTGCCGCATCATGATTAACGTAAAAAGGGATGTCGCCGATGAACTGCACGCCCGATTGCCGACTGTATTGGCGGAGACGATTCCACTGCAAAAAAAACTGATACTGCAGCCATTTCACTTTTTTCAGTTCATATGGGTTTGTTGTACCGAGTGCTTTCAGCTCATCCTGCTTCCGGTTACGGTAGGCAACTGGCCAGCTATACCAAGGCTTGCCGCGATACCTATCCTTTAGCACCGAATATAATGCATAGTCGTCCAGCCACACGGACTCGCGTTCGCAAAACCTTTCGAACCCTTCGTCCCGTCGACCTGCCCATTGGCGAAGGTAATTTCGGAAAGCTTTACCAAAAAGCACGTTTTTCAGCGACGATGCTTTGTCGAAAACCGCTTCGCAGGTATCGGGAAGCTTATGCATTTCCAGATCGGCTTGGACAAGCCATCCCTGTCGCGCAAAATCGGCCAAATCGAGAAACAGGGTGTTGCCGGCCATTGCCGAATGCCCGCTGTAGGGGGAATAACCTACCGCCGCACTTGTCGGATGGTGGGGCAGCATCAACCAATACCGTTGACGCGCTTGCCCCAAAAAATCCACGAACCGATAGGCCCCTGGCCCTAGATCACCGGTTCCAAACGGCCCCGGCAGGGAAAATAACGGCATCAACACGCCCGCCGCCCGGTGATCTTTTTGCGGTTCGTCGGTGGCTATCCAAACACTTACCGGAAGGGGATGAACGTGCTGGCCAAGTATGAACTGGCTTATGTTTTCCTTGATTTCGCCGGTGAACACGTTGCGCCACTGCCGGGGCGCATGGTCCGGCAGCTTAATCCTGGTAGTGCCCCAGTCGATATGCGCTAACTTCTTCCTTCTACCGGCCATACGGCTTCCGATGTGAATGGGTACCACCACCAGCAACCATTGGTGGTTGAGGCGGCGGATAAAGGACAAGACATTTTTCCGATACCTGCCTGACGCCGTAATGGGGATATACAATCCTTTCTGAAAAAGATCGGGGTACTGGCGGCGCAGCTGTGCCAGCCTTTCGGTGATGCTGTATTTCAGCTGCCCCGAATGACGGTCTTTCCATAATTGATGTACCGCATCGGTTCCGGGGCCCATTTTATGCAGCCACTGCTGCCAGGCTTCGCGTATGGTGAAATCCACCGGTCTGCGATTGTCGGGGTCGACAAACGAAAAATCCCAATCCTCGCCGCCTTGGTAGCAGTCCGGAATGCCGGGACATGTGAATTTCCATACCACTTTGGCGAGTGAATTCACGATGAACAGGTCCGTAAATTCCGCGTGAAAAGGGCGGAAATGCTTAAAAAATGGCGCTCGGGGTTGAAGTATACTTCGGATGAAACGCACGACCGCCTGCTCGTACGTTTGATTGGGGGCGGCCCAGTCTGTATGTCGCTTGGCTTCACGCATCGCTTTGATTAGGTAGGCCTCCAAGCGCTCCCGGTAGGGCTTAAGTGGTTTACGGGGCATCGGAAAGGTACCCCATATCGTTTGATAGATGAAATATTCGTCGTTCGCGTCAGGCATGCCATTCGTTTTTAATGACGCATTCCATTTCATCCATGCCGCCACGGCCGCACTCCATTCGCGTGGAAATGCCGTAATCACTTGCAAACGAGCGCTTGCATCTTCGCCCCGCTTGGTATCGTGTGTGGCCGTGGCATTCAAGGCATGTGGTTGGTATTGGCTACGTTCGTCCATAAATTGGTGGAAGTCGGCGACCGAACGGCTGAACGCCGCAGGCGATCCACCCACTTCATTCGCACCGACATATCGATTGTAGGTATACATCAACGTATCTTCCAGTCCTTTGGCCATCAATGCACCAGTGACCTGCATACACCGTTGGTAAAACAAAGCGATATCTGCCAATTGAAGCCCCGTATTTGTGTTATTTGCAGAGACCAGCAATCCTTCCAGCAAAGCCAGTTCCTTACGCAAATCAGGGTGATCGATGGCGACTAGTTCCAGCGTTTTCCTTATCGACTCCCCTTCCGCATCGGTAAGCGGAAAAGCATGCCCGTACCAGCGGTAGACGGGGCAATGGATGATAAATTGTGCCAACGCCGATTTCAGCGCTACTTGACTGTGATGTTTAGCTGGTGTTGCCTTTGCCAGCACGACCTCTTGCAAATACCGGGAAAGGTTGTCCAATTCTCCCTTCATCGCTTCCATCAATTGGCTTTCTTTCGCCTGCCAAAGTAGTGTTGGGATTGGCTGGTCCTCGCCGGTAAGTTTACGATAAAAACGGGTTAGCCGCTCCTCATTGCTTCCATCTGAGAGGACTGCGTTGGCCATGGCGAGGAAATCATATCCGGAAGTTCCTTGAATTGGCCATTGGGTGGGAAGACGTTCGTCCGACTGGAGGATTTTTTCAACCACGATGAGCACATGGTCGCCGACCAATCGGCGTAACCGGAGTAGGTATCCTGTTGGATCGGCAAGACCATCGATGTGATCTATCCGCAGGCCCGTAAACACACCACTTTTCACGAGTTGGGCGATTAACTGGTGGGACGCATCAAAGACGCTGTCATCTTGCACGTTTAATGCGATAAGGCTATTGACTGTAAAAAATCGCCTATAATTGATGCGATGATGCGTCTCCTTCCAACTACAGGGTTCATAGTATTGAAGTGATATCAAGTCGCGGATAATCGCCGGGTCATCCAACAATTTATCTTCATTCAACCTACGGATAAACGCTTGTCCAGCCGGATTGATTGGCCATACCTTTCCTGCAAGTGCTAGGCCGAATCGGCGATTAAAAGTACTGATGGTGACACGACCAGTGTGGATTGCCTCTTCGAGCGGAACATCGAGGAAAGGCAGCATTAAGCGGCCGGAAAAATAGGTAGCGGAAGCGAAGGGGGTATCGAAAAACTCGCGATATGCCGAATCGGGGCCTTTTTCCAACACGTCCCACAACCATGGATTTTCGGGGTGGAAGGCCATGTGATTGGGCACGATATCCTGTATCCAGCCGATTCCGGCATGAGCCAACTTACCGGCAACCCGCGTCAGCTCTTCAAGCGAACCGATTTCGGGGTTGAGTTGCGTGGGATCGGTTTGATCGTAACCATGGCCGCTTCCCGGAACGGCGCGGAAAATAGGTGATGCATAAATGGCACCGATTCCCAAACGGGTCAAATATGGAATGAGATGTTCCAGGTCGCGAAACGTAAAGTCCGTATTGAACTGTACGCGGTAGGTCATATTTGGAAGTTGCACCATAAGTAGGAGAATTAACCAACATGCTACGTAATTGTTCGGGTATACATTGTTTTTTACAATTCATCCATGTGAGAAAACAAAAACGTCGTCTGGCTTGTTGGCTTCTCGCAATAGAAATGATATGGTAACGATAGACAGGTTTCAACTCGAACAAATGGGATTCAATCCGCCGGAAGGCCCCTGTATTGCCAATGGGCGATGGCTTCGTTTTTTTATTTTTCGCGATAAGCCCTGGTTGGGAATAGAAGAATACCTTTCGGTGGAAACAAATCCGGAGGGGCCTACGGTTGGTGAAATTTATGCTGTCAATTACGGCACGCATAAGATGGAGGCCATACAGACATTGGACGACATTAAGCTTTTTTTATACCGGAATTATTGATCCGTTAACTCAGTTGCTAAACTGATGTTTTCAAAATCCACTTCCAATAGATGAAAAGGATACGGTTTGCCTTGTTGAGTTAGTAAGGGCAGCGACACGTTCCAGACTTTTATCCCCTCCGCCGTTTCAGCGGCGAATTGCCCCTTATGTGCATGTCCATGGAAGACGGCGATCATGTCATCACCGTTCCGTTGGATGGGTTCCAATAGCCGTGAAGAACCCAAAAAAGGATAGATTTCCAACGATTCGCCCACTACGGTATCGGCGATTGGTGCGTAATGCAATATCGCAATTTTTCGAACCTCGCCGCCGTGCTGGCCTAGCCGTGCCAAGGCCCGTTCCAGTTTCAGCGCCTCATCAACTGCCTCCTGGACGAACTGCTTCATCATTTCTTCACCGAATTTGGATAACATCGCTGCACCGAACCCACCCCCAAAGCCTTTTACGCCCGCAAAGCCAATACCTTGGATGATAACGGATTCACCGTCTAGTATCTGAATGTTCGCCTTCGCTAAGGTTTCTTTGATGAGTTTCTGACGTCCTTTTTCATAGTCGTGGTTGCCAAGCACGCCGACCATCGGTATGTTACATCCCTTGAGCTCCTCTACCAATAATGCCGCTTCATCCTCATCACCCGTATCGGTTAAGTCGCCGGCCAGTACCAAAATGTCGGCCTCCCCGCAAATGGCCATAAAAAATTCCTTCCACTTCCTCCGGTCAGTCTCCCGCACGTGCAAGTCACCAACGGCTGCAATTTTTATTGTTTTTCGACTTACTTCCATCGCCATAAGCTTATATGCTCCTCATTGTATAGGACTTGTAATTCCAAACTTTGACATCTACCTCGTACTGCGTCTGGTCTATTAGGGGTCCGCGGCATACCTTTTCGACAGACGGCGGCAATTCGTACTGTTCATTTGCCCGCTTCATCAATTCATGGAATACCCAATCGGGCACGATATCGCGATAATCTGAAGGGTAAACAAACTGGAAAACGAGCAGTTGGGCCAGCAGCAAATGCCAGTGCGCATCAAGCCGAGCCAATAGCCGCTGCCAATCCAATCGATGCCCGGTTTTTAATAGCAGGTGATTGACATCAGCACTGTCATTCCGCTCGCGGTTTTGAACATAAATCTTGCACCATATCAACTCTTCCGGAGCCATGAACCTTACCGGCAAACCAAGAAAATCACCTTTCTCTGCATGGGCGAACCATGTATCATCTACGCTACAGATTCCATTGACGGTGTCAAAAATAATGTCAATAAAATAATCGTCTTTAAATACCTTAGCCAGCCACCTGGAATCGGTCAGCTCAACGCAAAATCCGTCGTTCGCAAAACTCTTAAGCAGGTGCGGATAATCTTTTGGCTGGCAGAAAATATCAAGGTCTTTCGTATCGCGCTGTATACCCGTATGAAAAGACAATGCAAAACCACCACCAATCATGAAATCACATGCGCCATTGAGCAATACCGATACCGCATCGTGGTAAATCGAAGTCGGATTTTCAGACCCGTTATTTAATAGCACATCCATACCTGAACGCCTGATTGCAAAGCTAAAATCACCAAATCATGCCCTCGTGAGACGGATTGATCCGCCCGGTATACCACTTGGGGCTCGTGTCGCCCACATGCTTCTTGTCGCCCATGTTGCGCTTCCTTTGGTCTTTGGTCGAATTAATTTTTCTCATTTCGCCCACCACCGCTACCTTGAGCGGACTAATGGACTTATCTTTCTTTTCTAACATAATGACTCCTTTTTACACTATTATTTTTCTCCGCTTCCATTCACCCTGGATTGAGATGACACCTGAGCGGCCAAATTGTTGGCTTTTTTCATCAGATAGCCTCTCCGATAACCATACCACTGGGCAAAACCGCCCACTTTTTGACGACGACCACACCGTCGACAATTCCATAGGTTCCAAAATCACCATCTTCGAGATGCGGCCCACCCATGATACGGACGTTGTCGCCAATTGCGCAGTTTTTATCCAGAATAGCGCATTCGATATGGCAGTTCGCTCCGACGCCCATAAACGGCAAACCTTGTCGGGCTAACTTTTCAATTTCGTTCAGTGTCTGGTAACTATCAGCTCCCATCATGTAGGTGTTGTGCATCGTGACACCCGGACCGATACGTGACCGGATGCCAATTACCGAGCGAACGATTTGCTCGGCCGCGATTACGCACCCGTCTGCAACGATGGCATTGCGGAGATAGGTCCCCGCGATTTTAGACGGTGGTAAGTGGCGGGGGCGCGTGTAAATAACACTTTTATTGAACAGATTGAACTTGGGTAAATCATCCGTCAACCCCATATTGGCGTCGAAAAAAGACGATATGTTTCCAATATCCGTCCAATAGCCATCGTAAAGGAAGCTGTTGACATGATGTTTCTGGATGGCCGCGGGAATCAATTCTTTCCCGAAATCGGCGTAGGGCTCGCGCAGCAGCTGCGCTAAAATTTCCCTATTGAAAAGGTAGATGCCCATGGAAGCTAAATAGTTTCGTTCCGCTTTACGCAGATCGTCTTCCATGTCAGACACCCAATCTGGAAGCGCCTCTACAGGTGGCTTCTCGATAAATGAAGTAATCTTGCCGTCTTTATCGACTTTGAGAATTCCAAACGAGCTCGCGTCTCTGGCAGCTACCGGAATTGTAGCCACGGTAATCTGCGCGTTTGAACGGCGATGGCTTTCTATCATTTCCCCTAAATCCATCTGATAAAGTTGATCGCCAGACAGTATCAAGACGTACTCAAATGCAAGGTGCGCGAGGTAGCGATGCAGGTGCCTCACAGCATCCGCGTTTCCCGAGAACCATTCTCGACCATCGTTCGTTTGCTCTGCAGCAAGGATTTCGACAAACGCGTTGTTGAACGACGGGAAATGGTAGGTGTTTTTAATGTGTGAATTGAGGGATGCGGAGTTATGTTGAGTGAGGACAAAAATCCGGTCTAACCCCGAATTGAGGCAATTCGATATCGGTATATCCACCAAGCGGTATTTTCCAGCTAAAGGTACCGCTGGTTTTGAGCGGTTTTCGGTCAGCGGGTGGAGGCGCGTGCCTTTTCCCCCACCCAATACCACAGAGATGACGTCGTTTACCATGATGTTTTACACGTTAATGAAGCGGGAGCCGTGAGTGATTGTCAACGCGCCCCCAAGTTACCATCTGACAAACATCCGTGATTTTTGTTTGACTACTGCGTGGTTATGTTGTTTGCACCGATGAAAGCCGGGTTCAAAAGTGATAAGACTTATGTGAGGATATCGACGATGCCTGCCCTTATAGTTATTTCGATTTTTTTCCTCTTTTTGAGCGTAACGAGTTCATCGTCCACATGGATGGTTTGGCTATCGGAATCAATGATGACCTCACGAGTGGCGGTTATGGTCTGCCAAGGAACCGAACCTGCCATTTGTGGCAACTGCTGTCGCAAACGACGCAAGTAGGTCGAAAATATCTTCCTGTTACTTTGCTTCAATAGGGCCACTTCGAAATTACCATCGGTTGGGTCGGCACTCGACGCGAGAACCAGATTGGGCCCGATTGATTTGATATTCAAAACCTCCACCAAAAGGTAATCGTCCTCATATACCTGGCCGTCTATGGTTACCTTCACTCGTGTAGCCGGACAGGTTTCTACAATTTCCAGCAGTTTTTCTAAAGCCAATTCCAACTCATCTTCAGCAGTATGCGCGGAATCGAAATCGACGGTTTTCATTTTCTCCATGAGCGTAGGAATAAGGCCGAACCCTAGGCCCTCAATAAAAAACCGGACTTTCCCCAATTTGCCGATCAGCCCAACATCCAGTTGCTTCGGCGTCCATCGCTGTATATTCTGTTCAAACGCATCCAAATCAAACGAAACCCCGAGGGTTTTCGCGATGTTGTTTGCCGTACCACTCGGTATAAGGGCCACCGTCAGTGGCTTGTCGAGAATACTTCGTGTCAGCAATTCTTTAAGCACCTCACGTACCGAACCATCTCCTCCGGCAATAACCACCAGCACCGTTTCGCTTGCAAACCGTTTCCATCCTTTTTCTTTTAAAGAAGCATAATGGCATGTGAGACCTTGCGATTCGATCCGCTTGATTAATTCCTCTTTAACATGGTCTTTGTCTCCGGCTTTTGGATTATGCAAAAGGCTAACGTGGCTATTTTTTTTCATTCGAATAATTTGCTTTTCACCGGTGATGAAGCAACCAGGCTTAGTCATTCCTCTGGTGATTGAATTAATCATGATGGTTTCATATGCGAATCTCTCTGCGATGTCGAATGCACATTCAACCAAACAAAGAATCGCTTGGCCTTGTTTTAACCAATATGAATGAAATGGTACCATTCAGCAGTTGTCAAAAACTCTTTTATGCGAATTTTAGTAACGAACGACGATGGCATTTATAGTCCCGGTATTAACGCGCTGGCCACCATTGCTTCAAAATTTGGTGAGGTGATTGTTGTGGCACCCGATGTTGAACAATCGTCGATGGGCCACGCAGTAACCCACTCACGCCCGCTCTCTTATAAAAAGTCACCTATCGAGTTCGAGCAAGGGATTGAAGCCTATCGTGTAAATGGTACGCCGGCCGATTGCGTGGCGCTTGGGACTCACCTAAGGAATAATATACAAGTTGTATTATCTGGTATTAATATGGGTCCGAATCTAGGGAACTCGATGTGGCACTCCGGGACGTTGGCAGCCGCTAAGCAAGCGGTACTATTCGGTAAAAAGGGTATTGCATTCAGCACACCCGTAGGGAAAAGCGAGCCAGCATTTGATTTATTAGCGCCTTTTGTTGAGGAAACCCTCAAGCTATTGCTCCGAAATCCCGACGAAGTAGGATTGTTCAATGTGAATTTTCCCCCGCGCCCCGTTGGGATACGTTGGACTCGCCAGTCCGTACGGTTCTATGATGGCAAAATTATTCCGGGACAGGACCCGATGGGGAGAAAACACTATTGGTTCACTGTTATTCCTTTAGACCCAGCAGAAACAGGAACCGATCGTTGGGCCGTGGAAAATGATTTTGTTTCCATTACCCCCTTGCGACTAGATCTCACGGATAAAAATATGCTCCAAACACAATTGCAAACCAACAAAGTGCTGGCTGAAAATGACAGCCGGTAGACGAGCCGAAGCCGCGGCGCAATGGAAACACCTATTACGGGACCTTTCGATGCTGTTTTACCTGCAGATGATCCCGCTGAAGATGAAAGATGGCGAAATAAAGCGCCTCCTACGTGAAAATTACGAAGATGCCAAGGCCAGCCGAACTTAATTACTGCTAATTTCAACGAAGTATCTCACTTCAACGTCGTCATAAACCGAAAACTAACGGGAAACGTTTACTCGATAAGTTATTCAAAACATATGCCCATTTATGGTTGTTAGCCCCATAGGAGGAAAGATTGGACTTTCTAATCGAAGCGATATGAATAACTTCAAACAGAAAAACAAACCCCAAAAGGGGACGGAACAACCAGCCGATCAAAAGAAGAACCACGCTGAGCGGGAGCGCAAGATCGATGAGCAAATTGAACAAAGTTTCCCAGCGAGCGATCCACCGTCATATTCCCAGCCGGGCAACGACGATATTGATCAATAAAAAACATAGTATCATGGCAAAAGATCACGGTAAGCAAATCAAGGATGACGAGAAATACGAAGCGCTGCGCGATGAGGGCATGAGCAAGGAAAAGGCCGCTCGCATTGCCAACACACCAAATGCCAGCAAAAAGGGCGGGAAAGCCAGCGATTTGGAAGAGCGCACGAAAGACGAGTTGGCCAAGGAGGCCAAAAAAATTGGCATCAAAGGATATTCCAAGTTGGACAAAAAGCAGTTAATCGAAAAAATCAGACACCATTAGCGATATCTATGCACACCGAAGCCAAACGATTTACCTACATCGCGGCCATCGCCATGTTGTCGGCCGCCGCCCTGTATCTCGCCGCACCCTTTCTCATTCCGATTGTACTCGCAGCCTTACTTGCCATGTTGTTGACACGTATCAGCGAACTGCTGGAACGGAAGGGTATCGGACGGGCGGGTTCGTCAGCTATTGCAGTGCTGCTGTTGATTGGCGTTGTTGCGCTGTTGGGCATTGTCTTATCATGGCAACTAAGCCAGCTGACCAGCAATATTGATGAAATGAAAGAACGGCTCGCGAGTGGAGTAAAAGAACTGCGCGATTGGGTCAGCAACACGGTGGGTATAAGCGTCGACGACCAAAACAAAATGTTTGAGGAACAAAAGAACCAGGCATCGGGGCAAGCTAATGGGCTATTGATGAGCTTTATAAATTCGCTTGCGAATGCGGTCATCAATACGGTACTTGTCGTGGTTTATATATGGTTATTCTTGTATTATCGCGACCACCTTAAACAGTTTGTTCTACGGATTGTTCCGCATGACAATAAACAAAACGCACAAAAAATCATTCAAAAATCAGAGGCGCTTTCGGGACACTACCTCACCGGCCTGTTTAGCATGATTGCCATGTTGTGGGTAATGTATGGTATTGGGTTTTGGATTGTCGGCTTGCAGGGGGCTCTACTCTTTGCGATTATTTGTGGTATTTTGGAAATTGTACCTTTTTTAGGAAATCTGGTGGGTAACCTCATTGCTATTTTTGCGGCGTTGGTGCAGGGTGGTGATTTGGGCATGGTGATTGGCATCATTGCGGTATACTTAACGGTGCAGTTCTTACAAACGTACGTTTTAGAGCCATTGGTTGTAGGACAGCAGGTAAATATCAATCCGCTCTTCACTATTGTAGGACTGGTGGCGGGCGAGTTCCTATGGGGCATCGCTGGGATGGCGCTTGCTATTCCGGTAATCGGTATCGTGAAGATTGTCTGTGACAACGTGCCCGAACTCCAGGCTTATGGCACGTTGATCGGGCCGGCAAACGCGCCGAAAAAGCGACCATCGTTTATCCACGTCCTGAAACGTAAAGCAGTACGAAGCAACTAAGTGGCGTCGTCTGCAGCGGTGCATTCGAGGAAAGCCAACAAGCTTTGCTCCGCTTTTTTCTTGGTGAGCATGCGTCCGCCTTGTTCTGGGTTGGTAACGTACCGCATGAGTATACCACTTTTATAGGCTTGGACGATGCTATCGGGCACATAATATTGTTTGCATACCGTGCGTGTATTCCCCAATCGACCCGAGACCATATCCAATACTGAAAGGATGTTTTCTTGGCATTCGCGTTCGCTGGCATACTTTCCACAACGAGCAAACAGCCTGAAGGCCCAGAAGCTAGCATACCATGTCCTGTAATCTTTTGAAGAAAACTGCGAACCGGCATGCCGCTGAATGTATGCATTAACGTCCTGCGAGCGAAGCCGGCATGGCGTTCCATTGTCTCCCATCACATACTGAAACAAATAAGCTCCTTTTAATCGGGCCAACGCAGTAAGATGGTGGGCTAATTGTAGATTTCGGACCGTAATTTCTTGCCGCACCCCTTTCTTGCCTTTAAACCGAAAGATAATTTCGCTTCCCGACGCGTCGACGTGCTTTTTTTTCAGTGTGGTTAATCCGTGGCTCCCGTACTGGCGAAGATACTGATCGTTGCCAATACGAATCAATGTCTCTTCTGTCGTTTTTAATGCAATAGCGATGACTTTTTCGATCGTAAATTCGTGCCGCCTCATATCCGTTGCCATCCGTTGCCGTATACGGGCGAGCGCCTTTCCAAATGCGGCGATCCGTCGTATTTTTTTTGCTTGCCTTTCATCGGTCCAATCGGGATGATATAGATACTGTTTCCGGCCGCGCTCATCGATGCCCGTAGCTTGGAGATGCCCTTTCCTACTGGGGCTTATCCATACGTCTTTCCATACCGGTGGAATAACCAATGCACGGAATCGCGCGAGCTTCTTTGCATCCGTAACCCGATTTCCCACTGAATCCGTGTATGAGAACCCCCTTCCACGCCGTATCCGACGGTATCCGGCCACTACGTCCAATAAGTAACGAAGTTTTATGCGTTTGCGCTTAGCGGTTGGGTTCGTTCTCGTGCGTTTGAATGAAGTCAAGTCCCTGTTGTGTAATTTCCAACATCGCGTTGCTAAATGGTGTATTGTCTTTCATTTGAAAGGCCACCAATAAACCAGCCGCCTGTAGCTCTTGGGCAGCCCCTTGTATTACCGTTGGATCAACATCGAGTTCTTCGGAAAACTTATGGATCGAACCCGTAGACCATCGGCTCAGGGTATGCAACAACTGCCAAGCGTGGACTAAAAGACAAAGTACAGTCACTCGATTTTTA
>CAZTJY010000015.1:12694-42267 GCA_964613725.1 uncultured Parapedobacter sp.
TGTCACTTTTGCTTTATTGCTCCCCCCGCGCCATGCGGCCCTGCTCCTGGCAAAAAAACAAAGCTAGTTTCAGGTTTTCGAGCATTCGAATGCGCGACACTTCCTGACCTTTGCTATCGGTGCTTGCCTCATTTGCCTTATCAAAAAGAATCTCACTCGGGCGACCAGTGCCCCGCGCTGGTCCGCCATTTAATTTTACGCGCTTCATATTATTTAACTTATAGAACAGTCATCCGTTCGGGTAATGGTTATTTACAACGTCAATCACATCATATATCTCAAATGGTTTGCGGATATATGCGTTCGCACCACAGTGTTCTGCAATATCATCGATTTCGCGAACCGCCGAAATCATAATAATCGGGATAGTCGCTGTCTTTTCGTCCGTGCGCAACTCTTTGCAAAGACTGCTACCCCAACACCAGCTGAGCCCCTCATCCATTAATATAAGACCAATATCGTTATCTCTTAGGAGCCGATGCATACCCTTCCCGCTGTCGGCAATCACTTCATAATCTTCGAATTGCATAATTTCCGCAACGACATCGGCCATATCCGGATCGTCTTCGATATACAAAATTTTCTTTCTCATCGGGCGCCAATAATGGTCAATTTTTCAGGTATTACGTCCAATTGTAAGTCTACTTAATTAAGCTAGCATTGTTATCATCATAACGCTGTGTACACAAAAAGATTGTACAAACCTATCCGCAATAATGTTTTGCCCAACTTATCTTTTTGTATACTTATTGTCCTTTGGCTTAGTGGCATCGCGCAAAGCGTGCCCTCGCTCCGGTACGGTATTTAACTGCTCATCTTGAGGATCGATACCTGCTTCGTAGCTTTTCTGCTGCCCTTTTTCTTTCAAATTATGGCGCACCCGGATCAGGCTATCGTCTTTCTTATCGCGTAATTTTTCACTACCGGCGGTCAGTGAGGCGTTTTCTTTCTTTATTGCCATATCGTGTTTGTTGTTTACCTTCTCGCATAAGCTGACAATCGGCGTTGACAAATGTTTAAAAAATCTCAAACCAACGGCAAATCGGATTGTTGATCCCTTGAAACGAAGCGCATTCAGGTGCACCCTGCCAGTTACGGTTGGACGCATCACGACATGACCGTATGTTAAACTAAAGAAAAAATCGAACATGAAACCGTTAAGCATAGTGCTAGCTTGTGGATTATTAATTGGAATGACCTCTTGTGGAAACACCAATGGGGGTCGCGATGATATGGAGGGTGCCGATTCGCTATTCGGTGATTCTGTTGCCAGTGATTCCGCGACTTGGGATGTAGATACAACGAGAACGACCGATTCGCTCGCCAGTCCGTCATTCCCGTAATGCATGGTTAGTTCCGGTTAAGTTAGCCCGTCTTTCGCATTTCGCGCTCCAAATAGTTACCTTTGCCGAAAAGTAACTATAACGATATGACGTTAACATCACTGACCGCCATCTCGCCCATAGATGGCCGTTACCATCACGCCACTCGGGAATTATCGGCCTATTTTTCCGAATATGCACTCATTAAATACCGCGTATTTGTAGAAGTGGAATATTTCATCAGCTTGGCTGAGTGTGGGATACCGCAATTGCGACATTTTGATGGCAGCCTCAATGAGAAGCTTCGTGAAATCTACCTAAACTTTAGCTTAGCCGATGCACAGTGGATTAAAGACAAGGAAAAGGAGACCAACCACGACGTAAAAGCCGTAGAATATTTTCTCAAAGAGCGGTTTGAAACACTTGGGCTTACCGACTCGCTTGAATTCATCCACTTTGGATTGACATCGCAAGACATAAACAACACCGCGATACCATACGCCTGGAAAGAAGCGATTTCAAACGTATACATGCCTTCGCTTAAAGCATTAATCTCCGCATTGGAGGAACGGGCAACCGAATGGAAAACTGTCCCCATGCTCGCACGCACGCACGGCCAACCCGCGTCCCCCACCCGTTTAGGCAAGGAAATTATGGTATTTGTTGAGCGGCTGAATCAGCAATTGCAACTTTTTGAGCGCATTCCCTATGCTGCAAAATTCGGCGGAGCGACAGGCAACTTCAACGCACACCACGTAGCCTACCCCCACATCGACTGGACCGCATTCGGCAATACATTCGTCAACGAAACATTGGGGTTGAACCGTTCGCAGACAACCACGCAAATTGAACACTATGATCATTTCGCTGCACAATGCGACACATTAAAGCGCATTAACACGATTTTAATGGATATGTGCCGAGATATCTGGACCTATATCTCGATGGACTATTTCAAGCAGAAAATTACCGACGGGCAAATCGGTTCATCGGCAATGCCGCACAAGGTCAATCCCATCGACTTTGAAAATGCCGAAGGGAATTTAGGCATTGCGAATGCGCTGTTTGAACACTTCGCCGCCAAACTACCCATATCGCGCTTGCAACGCGACCTTACCGACTCTACCGTGCTCCGAAATACCGGGGTGCCGTTGGCCCATACACTTATCGCCATCAAATCCACGGCAAGGGGGCTACAAAAACTCATCCTCAACGAGGGCGCGTTAAAAGCGGACTTAGAACAAAATTGGGCGGTTGTGGCTGAGGCCATCCAAACCATCCTGCGGCGTGAGGGCTATCCTAAGCCGTATGAAGCGCTGAAGGAATTAACCCGCACCAACGACAGGGTGACACAAGATACCATCGCCGCTTTTGTGGATACCTTAAATGTAGCAGATGACATAAAATCCGAGCTGAAGGCGGTAACTCCCTGGAACTATACCGGTGTAAACCTTTGACGATACGCTGACCCTAGTTTTTGGGAAATATGGTTACTTTTGTAAAAAACGACGACGAAAATGGCTACGATAAACGTATATACGGAGTATACCCCTAATCCTGCGACGATGAAATTTTTGGTCAACAAATTGTTGATCAACGGGAGTTTGGATTTTCCCGACCGCGAAAAGGCACAGGAATCTCCATTTGCCCGCGAGCTTTTCAAATTCAACTTTGTGAATGGCGTATTTTTCGCGAGTAACTTCGTGACCATAACGAAAACCGACGACGCGGAGTGGGAAGATATCGAAGCCATCCTAAAAGACTTCGTCAAAGGTGCAGTAGAATCGGAATTGAAAGTGCAGGAAGTCGTTAAAGACGAAGATGTGACGTTCGAAGGGTCAGAAACGGAAATCAAAATCCAGCAAATTTTGCATGATTATGTTCGCCCAGCCGTTGAACAAGATGGCGGAGCAATCAGCTACGTTGCTTTCGAGGAAGGGAGGGTACTCGTTGAATTGCGCGGCTCGTGCAGTGGTTGCCCCTCTTCCATGATTACGCTGAAGGCCGGTATAGAAGGCCTGCTCAAACGGATGGTTCCTGAGGTGCAGGAGGTGGTAGCAGAAGCCATGTAATGATGTTCCCGAAATGGCCTACAGCCCTCGCGATATTCCTGCTAGCAACCTGCGGCAGTCCATCGAACGAGACGAATCAAAGCAATGATGGACCGAGCCAAGCCGCAGCTCCTTCCTTAGTCGAGGAACGCACAAAGAACATCCTTTTTTTTGGGAATAGCCTTACCGCCGGATACGGGCTTGACGGCCAAGACTCCGCGTTCCCTGGGGTCATCCAGCAATGGATAGATTCCCTTGAACTTCCTTATCGGGTAATCAATGGTGGGTTGAGCGGCGAAACAACAGCAGCTGGAAAAGAGCGAATCGACTGGCTACTGCGCGAACGGATCGACATTTTTGTGTTAGAGTTAGGTGCTAATGACGGATTACGAGGTATTCCTGTTGACGAAACCCGCAAAAACCTACAAGATATCATCGATAAAGTGAAAGCCAAATATCCCGACTGCAAAATGGTGCTTACAGGCATGATGATACCACCTAGCATGGGTGGCGACTATGGAAAAGCATTCACCGCCATATTCCCAGCGCTGGCAAAGCAAAACGACATGGCACTTGTGCCTTTCCTGTTGGCTGGCGTTGCCGGTGAAGCCAACTTGAACCAAGGAGACGGAATCCATCCAACAGCGGAAGGCCATCAGATCTTGGCTAAGCACGTATGGGAAGTGCTGGAGCCGCTGCTCTAAGCCGGATTATGCCAACGTTGGAGATAATTTCGTGCAAATACGAAAACCCTCGGTGTAAATCGCTATTAATCTCATAATTAATCCTTAACTTTAGCGCCAAAATTGTTATAACCACTTATTTTATAATGAGCGAAGAAATCACCAAATTAGAAGGAATTGCATCACAGGTAAGACGAGATATCGTCCGGATGGTCCATGCATGCCAATCGGGTCATCCCGGCGGGTCACTGGGCTGTACGGAGTTTTTCGTTGCGCTGTATTTTAGTGCCCTGGAGCGGAAAGCTGGATTTGACATGGACGGTATTGGCGAAGATTTATTTTTCCTTTCCAACGGACATATTTCTCCTGTGTTTTATAGTACGCTAGCCCGATCGGGCTATTTCGACGTCAGTGAGTTGGCCACCTTCCGTAAAATCGATTCAAGGCTTCAAGGACACCCCACCACACACGAGGGGCTACCGGGCATTCGGATTGCATCGGGTTCATTGGGCCAGGGGCTCTCGGTTGCTATCGGGGCAGCACGTGCAAAAAAACTAAATAAAGATAACCACCTGGTATACGTGTTGATGGGTGATGGCGAACAACAGGAAGGACAGATTTGGGAAGCGGCTTTGTATGCGCCCCATAATAAAATGGACAACCTCATTGCAACCATCGATTACAACGGCCAGCAAATAGACGGATCCACCGAACAGGTGTTGTCTCTAGGCAACCTGAGAGCCAAGTGGGAGGCGTTTGGCTGGGACGTGATGGAGATGAACGGGAACGTGATGAGCGAAGTGTTGGCCGGGTTGGCCGAAGCCAAATCGCGGACCGGCAAAGGTAAACCGGTCATGATCCTAATGAAAACGGAAATGGGTAACGGCGTGGACTTCATGATGGGTTCGCATAAATGGCACGGTGTGGCGCCTAATGATGAGCAATTGGCAGCAGCGCTTTCGCAGTTGGAGGAAACGTTAGGAGACTATTGATTAGACACTAGACATAGACAACAGACGTCAGACGTTAGTCTCACATCTGGTGCCTCATATCTCAAAAAAACAATGAAGAAATACACATATACAGATAAAAAAGATACACGTTCGGGTTTTGGAGCTGGCTTATTGGAAGTGGGCAAAAAAAATGAAAACGTGGTAGCACTCTGCGCCGACTTGGTCGGCTCGCTCAAAATGAATGACTTCATCAAGGAATTTCCAGAGCGGTTCTTCCAGATAGGTATCGCAGAAGCAAACATGATGGGCATCGCAGCCGGACTCACCATCGGTGGGAAAATCCCTTATACCGGTACCTTCGCTAATTTCTCCACCGGTCGCGTCTACGACCAAATCCGCCAATCCATCGCGTACTCCGACAAGAACGTAAAAATTTGTGCGTCGCATGCGGGCTTGACACTGGGTGAAGATGGTGCGACCCACCAAATCCTCGAAGACATCGGACTGATGAAAATGCTGCCTGGGATGACAGTCATCAATCCGTGCGACTATAACCAAACCAAGGCAGCGACAATCGCCATCGCTGACCATCATGGTCCGGTTTACCTACGCTTCGGGCGTCCGGTCGTGCCTATTTTTACCGATCCGGACCAAAAATTTGAAATCGGCAAGGCGTGGATGGTGAATGAGGGTGCCGATGTTAGCATCTTTGCTACCGGCCACTTGGTCTGGGAAGCTATCCAAGCAGGCGAACAATTGGCGGAGTTGGGCATCGATGCGGAAATCATCAACATACATACCATCAAACCCCTAGACGAAGAGGCGGTATTGAAATCTGCAGCTAAAACCGGATGCGTCGTTACGGCCGAAGAACACAACCGGCTTGGTGGACTTGGCGATAGTATTGCGCAGCTATTAGCAAAAAACAACCCAACACCACAAGAATATGTAGCCGTGGACGATAGCTTTGGCGAAAGCGGAACACCAGCCCAGCTCATGGAAAAATATGGGCTTAACGCCGCTAATATCGTGGCCGCTGTGCAACGCGTAATAAAACGCAAGTAGTAAACGATAACTGGGGGACGCCGCACGCTCCATATGGAAGACGCTCAAATACTAGCGAATTTTGCTGATAAGCGAACCCGAGATGATGCATTTGGGCAACTCTTAAAAAAATATCAGCAGAAAATCTATTGGCACGTGCGGCGTCTAGTCATCGATCATGATGATGCAGATGATTTGGTTCAGGATATCTTTATTAAGGTATGGAAGAACCTGGATAATTTCAGGGAAGATGCACAATTATATACGTGGTTGTATCGTATAGCCACTAATGAGTGCATCACCTTCCTGAACAGGAAGAAACAGCGGCATCAAATATCGCTCGATGACGAAAGTTCTGCTTATTTGGCCGAGACGCTGACGGATACAACGTATTTCAACGGAGATCAAGCACAGCTAAAATTGCAGCAAGCCCTGCTCACCTTACCCGAAAAGCAGCGCATCGTGTTTAACATGAAGTATTTTGATGATCTAAAATACGAAGAAATATCGGACATTTTGGGCACTAGCGTAGGTGCGTTAAAAGCTTCGTACCATTTAGCAGTTAAGAAGATAGCCTACTTTTTTGAAGAGAATGATTAAACCTTCACGTAACAAAAGCATCTAAGGAGTACCATGGAGGAAAAACACACATACCACCACACCGACGCCTTGGGCGAGCTGCCTGAAGCATTGCGTGCGAATCCGTATCGTGTGCCCGATGGCTACTTCAAAAGCTTACATCTCCGAACGATCGGAAAGTGTCGCGATACGGATGATATCAGACCTTCATTGAGCATCCCTGATGGTTACTTCGAACAATTAACAGACAGTATAACCGCTAAAATCGCGGAACAAACATTGAAGGCTGCCGTAAATGAAACGGGTTTTACTGTACCACGCGGGTATTTTAATGACGCTAAACAACTGTTGATCGCTGCCGGTAGAATCGATGTGTCTGACACCGGATTTACCGTTCCTGCACAATATTTCGACACCTTGCCCCGTCGGATTGGCGACCAGACCCATCAAGCCGCCCCTCATGTCCGCAAGGTCCGTCGCTCAACGTGGGCGGCCTATGCAGCCGCAGCCAGTATAACGCTGGTTCTGGGATTATTGGGCTTGCTCAGCATCACGAAAGACACATCCGAAGCAGAAAGCCCATTGGCATCGGTATCGGACGAACAGATTGTCGATTACCTGGAGCTTTACGGCCCACCGAACGATATGATTTATATATCCGAACAACTCGACGACTTTGACGAGCAAAGCATCGGCGAGGGAATCAGCGAAGAGGATATTGAAGCATACCTTAATCATACGTTGTAGCAATGACCGTCGCAAAATCAATTCATCTCGTCGCATTAGCGCTGTTGCTTCCGATTACGATAACCGTAGCACAGGAAAGCAGGGCTGAGCGCTTTGAACGGATAGAGGCGGAGAAGATCGCGTTTATCACCAAAGAGCTGAACCTAACCCCTTCGGAAGCCCAAAAATTCTTTCCGGTATACAATCAATACCAGCAAGAGATTTATAAGCTGAAGCGAGAACGGCGTTCAATGGGGCGGCTTAATGGCAAGCCGCAATTGGAGAACAACAAAATACCGGGAAGCAATTTTAGCCGAACCGACCGGGATGTCCTCGCTTTCGATGCTAAGGAACTAGAGGTAAAAAAAATATACCGGAAGCGCTTTGCCTCCGTCGTTGGCCAGGCCCGAGCATCGCGATTCTTTGAGGTCGAAGAGGAGTTTCGGAATTACTTGCTCCGTGAGTTGCAGCAACGGCGTCGCGATCGGGACCGTCCGTAAATTATTCCGTAGCTTTGCGTATGCTCAGTAATCGGCAACTTTTTCTCGCCAATACCGCCCAGACATCTGATTCACCTCGGCTTATCGAGATCGATCACGCAGCAGGGGTATACCTATACGGCCCACGAGGCGAACGTTATATCGACCTTGTTTCTGGCTTCGCTGTAAGCAATATCGGGCACCGTCACCCGAGGGTGCTCGAAGCGATTGCTAACCAGCTTGAGCGGTTTCTGCACGTAACGGTATACGGCGAATTTGTGCAAGCGCCGCAGGTGGAGCTGGCAACACGGCTCATAGCCGCGCTCCCGGACCGGTTCAATTCCGTCTACTTCACCAATTCGGGCACGGAAGCTACCGAGGGTGCCATGAAAATCGCCAAGAAATATACGGGAAGGCGCCGAATTATCGCTGCCGAAAAGGCATACCACGGCAGTACACAAGGCGCCCTCAGTCTTATCGGCAACCCCGAGTACCTTCGCGCTTATGCTCCCCTATTGCCTGAAATCGACTTTATACGTTATAACAACCACGCGGACATCACGAAAATAGACACCTCTACGGCAGCAGTCATCCTGGAAGCGGTGCAAGGTGAAGCTGGCATCCGCGTTCCAGACGTATCCTATATGCATGCGCTACGCAAGCGTTGTGATGAAACAGGTACATTACTTATTTTCGACGAAATCCAAACCGGCTTCGGCCGTACCGGCAAATTATTCGCTTTCCAACACTACGGCATTGAACCGGACATCCTGCTCCTTGCAAAAGGAATGGGCGGCGGTATGCCGATTGGCGCATTCGTGGCCGCCAAAGCCATAATGGACGTCATCAAGGACAACCCCATGCTCGGCCACATCACAACGTTTGGTGGCCATCCGGTGAGCTGTGCAGCGGCTTTGGCATCGCTCAACGTCATTCTCGACGAACACCTCATCGATGACGTTGAACGGAAAGCCCAACTGTTCCGTCAACATCTGCAGCACCCCTCAATCCGCGAAATCAGAGGCGCCGGCTTGATGCTGTGCATCCAGCTGGACACTTTTGAACAAGTCGCGGCGGTGAGTAAGTACTGCGCGGACCATGGTGTCATTATCGATTGGTTTCTACATTGTGCCACCGCTTTGCGCGTTTCCCCACCGCTTATCATCAGCGATGAGGATATCGAAAAGGCATGCCAAGTGATTTTAAATGCGCTCGACCTAAATGCCCCTCGCCAATATTAAGCTTAATTGCCGAATATTGTTTATTTATTTCTACTGACCATGCAACATCAGCAGGGTTGCCCGCGTCTATTGGTCAACGTGAAAGGGAAACAAAAAGCAAACTCGTTGGAAGCTTCATTTACCGATAAACATTACGAGCTGGTAGTGGCCTGCAAAAAGGGCGACCGCCAATCGCAATTCAAGTTATACAATTTATATGCAAAATCGATGTATAATACGGCCCTTCGTATTGTACAGGATGAAGCGGAAGCCGCCGACGTGCTGCAAGAAGCGTTCATCGACGCGTTCGCTCGATTGGATAGTTTCCGACAGGAAAGCACATTCGGCCTTTGGATGAAACAAATCGTGGTAAACAAATCCATATCGACATTACGCAAACGGAAGTTGGAAATACAACCGCTCGAAGAGGGTGAAGAACCAGCAAATGATGAAGAAAGTGAGAACGACATCGAGCTACAAGTGGCCAGCATCAAACAGGCAATCGATCGGTTGCCTGATGGCTATCGCTTGGTGCTCACGCTATATCTGTTGGAGGGATACGATCATGAAGAAATCGCTCATATCCTCCGGATTAGCGAGGCGACCTCCCGGAGCCAATACCTCCGTGGGAAACGGAAACTATTGAATTACTTGGTAAACTGATTGGAAAAGGATAGGAGTTGATATGAACAAGGACTTGAAGTCATTCGTTAAAGAAAACAGGGAGGCATTTGACAATGCCACGCCACCGGTATTCCTTTGGCAACGGATTGCCGCGGCGTTGGATGAGGAAGACCGTAACGACGTTGAGATACGAGGTGGCGAGCGGACGTGGATTTCCGGTGTATTGAAAGTAGCAGCGGTTATGTTCCTCGTGGGAACCATTGGTATGCTGATTTATTTCTATGGAAAACGAGAGGCCTACCTCGACTATAGCCGGGTAAGTCCCGATTTAGCCGCAACGCAACAGGTATATGCGAAGTTGATTACACAAAAAAAAGATTCCATCGCCTATATCGCTACCTCGAACCCTGCATTATATGGAGAATTTTCGAAAGCGATCAATCAAATCGAATCCAATTACGACATGTTGAAGCAAGAATACACGAAAAGCCCCAACAGGAAGTTGACCTTGGAGGCCATGATACGTAATCTGCAAGCACAAATCGATATTCTAAGCCAACAGTTGGATATATTGAAATCTATCAACCGCGAAAAAGAAAAATCCTATCATGAACAAATTTAACATTTATATGGTCCTTTCCGTATTTCCGCTGGCGTTAGCTACGATTGTCTCGGCTCAGCCGGTAGCGCTGCAAGATTTAACGGCCATTGCCACGCCTATCGCGGCATTAAAAGGAGATGCGGAAAAACTGGCGTTCCTATCGGAACAACGGACGCGCGACTCGCAACGGGTCTTGGAACAAACGACGGCCCCCATACACGTTATTTATCAAAAAGAAAAGGTAACTGAATATGTTTACCCGCTCAATAGCCGGCAATCGCTCAATGTCGATAACCGCTACGGCAAAATCACGATAAATAATTGGGCAAAAAACGAGGTCAAAGTGATTGTTACGGTGCGCACAGCCGAGAGCTCCGAGCGGCGTGCCCAAGAGGCGTTGGACCGCGTGCGTATTGACCAATCCAGCGCTGGCAACACCATCTCGTTTAAAACCGTTATCGAATCGAGCGATTCGGACTGGTGGTCGATGCTGACCAGTGGTGCTGGTGACCGTTCGCTACGTATCGATTACGACATATACCTACCCAAAAACCATGGGCTGGTCCTCGCGAACCGTTATGGTGCCATTGAATTATCCGATCGCGACGGCGCTGTTGAGGTATCGGTAAGCTACGGGAACCTGCTGGCAGGCCGATTGAATAGTCAAGAAAACTCGTTGTCGGTTGCCTATTCCAAAGCGGAGGTTGAATACATAAATGAAGGGGACGTAACAGTCCGTTATGGCGGGTTCAACCTATCCGAAGCTAAAAAGCTGACGTTGACGATGAATTACTCCAGCGGTGGAAAGATTGGCAAAATCAGCCGGCAAGCCGCCATTAACCTGCGGTACAGCAGTGGATTTGAGATTGGCCTGGGTCCCTCGATACAAAAAGCAAATGTAGCGGCAGCCTACTCCAGCATCCATATCCGACCATCGAGCGATGCCGCATTCAATTTTGATGTGGCCGTGAGTTATGGGGGGTTTGATTACGATGACAATCACATCAATATCCGCAGCAAGTCCGAAAGCCACACTTCCGCCAGCTACTCCGGCTACTGGAACAAAGCTGTCGATAATGTGGTAAGCGTCAGCGCTCGGTATGGTGCTGTGAGTCTGAAGTAGCGAAAATCAATCGTTCGGCTAACCGAACCGCTTCCGCAGGATGGCGTACAATTTATCAACCGTTTCCGGCTTCTCGGCCCAATTGTTTTTCTGGGCGTAGTTGGACTGAAGGAAACCGTCGGCAGAGGCGAAATCATCGTACCTATTCAGTAATTCAATAGCTTCGCTATAAGCCAAGCTGTATCCATTGAAAAGATCTTTAATGAAGAGCAACTTATCGTTGAGGCTGATGGCCGATTTGAGATCAGCAATCCGGTCGCCACTTCCACTATTCGCCATAAGGCGGGTACCGCCTGCCTTCCGCTGTGCGGAAAGGCGTTCGTTGAGTGAAAGCGGCCGTGCTCGGCTTTCATCGACTTGGACCGCCTTTTCATCAATCACCACCCTTTCCGAAATGGTTTCGTCCACTTCCTCGGATTCGTCCACCTTTTGCTGCTCATCTTCCTCCGCGATTTCCTCCTCCCTTACCTCTTCTTCGGAATCCGGTTCTTGATCGGGCCCTGTTACCGGTTCCTGCACGTCTTCAACGGACAGTACGTCATCCGCGTCCGTCGAGGTATCATCGTCGCCAGTACCGGCAACGTCTGCGTCCACTTCGTCACGCGTTTGGCTCGCGTCCGCTTCACCATCGACAGCTGAATTTCCATTGTCGTTATCCGCTTCCTCACCGTCAGTCCCCGCATTCACCGCGCCATCGTTTTGCTCCTCGCCGTGGCTCGGGGTCTCTGTATCGATACCCTCTTCCGTCATTCCAGTATCGTCAACCGACGTGGCCGAGGCGTCGGCGACTTCTTCCGTAGCAGGTGTGAAAACAATTTCCTCCGAGTCGTTCATTTCGCTATTGACGTACGTATCGGACACTTCTTCGGAATTGCCCGACGCTTCGTGGGCAACCCCTCTTGATACCTCGCTATCGGCTTTTTTCAATTTATTATAGACCGCCACATTTGCGGCCAAATAATTCACCGTGGCTTCAAAGAGATCGGCCTTCAGCCCGTCCGTCGTTCTCGCATCGTTTTGCAAATCGTCAAATTGGTCGTTAATGTCCCGGAGTAATTCCGCTATTTTTTCTAAAACCTGCTGTTTTGTTGCCATGCTATTAAAACGTATGCCGATAAAAAATGATGACTCAAAATTAACATTAAATTCTGAAATTAGCAGGCTTCTTGCGGACAATTAATTGCGATTTCCGCGTATAATCACGGTATACTATGCTTTTTTCAGAAGACCGATTGGTACACAGAGATACATCCCATGGGAGCATAGAGGTAATTTGCGGATCGATGTTTTCGGGAAAAACCGAAGAACTCATCCGGCGGGTGAGGCGCTCCCAACTCGCCAGGTTGCCCGTGGAAATCTTCAAACCCGCGATGGATACGCGGTATCACGATACGGACATCACATCGCACGATAGCAACCGCATACCATCTACACCCGTTGATCATTCATCTACCATTTTGCTCCTAGGAAGTGTTGCCAAAGTAGTGGGCATCGACGAGGCGCAGTTTTTTGATGATGAATTGCCGGAAGTGTGCACGAAACTCGCCAATTCCGGGATCCGGGTTATTGTAGCCGGTTTGGATATGGATTTCATGGGGCAACCCTTCGGGCCAGTGCCGGCTCTTATGGCAATTGCCGAGCACGTGACCAAGGTACATGCCGTTTGTGTGCGCTGCGGCGCGCCCGCTAACTATTCTTATCGGCTCACGGAAGATGACCAGCGGCTCCTTGTTGGTGAGAAAGACAGCTACGAACCACATTGTCGCAGCTGCTTTTATCGAGGCAGATGAGCCCGTTTACAGGTTACCGATTATCGCGTCACTCATCGGCTCCACTTTGGAACGGAAACGATGGATAAGGTGACCGTGCTCGTCTATTAGGAACTTCTCGAAATTCCACTTGATTTCACCCGTAAAGTCCGGATTTTCCGCTGACGTCAGGTATGCAAACAATGGCGAAATGTCGTCTCCTTTCACGCTGCTCTTCTCAGCCAATAAGAACGTCACACCAAAATTCTTTTCACAAAAGCCCTGGATTTCGGTATTACTCCCCGGTTCCTGTCCCCCGAAATTATTGGCGGGAAATCCAATTACCACCAGTTTGTCTCTATATTTTTCTGACAATTCCTGCAGTCCGGCATATTGCTTGGTGAAACCACATTCTGAAGCTGTATTGACTAACAACAACTTCTTCCCCTCAAATTGGGATAGACTAACCGACTTCCCATCGATGGAAGTGATGGTAAACTGATATACGTTTTCTGCAGGCGCACCGATCATCATCGCTCCTAATATTAAAAGTGTTACTTTCATCTCCTGTTTATTTTAACTAATTTTTTCTTGTAAAATTCGTCACGACGATATATCATCACGCATGTATTTCGTAGTTCTTCTCACGCTTGACAATGTAATTAAACAATTCGTTAATCGGGCGGCTGAGTACCTTACCCATCTTCACGCCGCGCTGCTCACAGACCTCCCGCAATTGCTCGATAAAAAAATAAGCCACCGATCCCACGAAGTGGCATACATAGTCGCCGTGGTCTGGAAATGGCTTTATATTCGTTGTAATGAATTCAGTAAAACCCTTCTTTAGCAAATTGTCTATATAGGGATGTTCGCTATACGCCGCCATAAAAAAGGCAAAAGACGCCAAATAAGCATTCGGAGTGGCGCGTTGATACACATTCTTGATGACGATTTCTTTGTTGAGCCGGTATTTTGAAGCAAATTCGGCAGCGAGGTCGGCAGGCATGGAGCCATACAAAAATTGGGTAATCAATTGCTTTCCAAACCATACGCCAGAGCCTTCATCACCCAATACATAGCCAATCCCCTGTTGTGTAGGAAGGACCTCTTCACCGTCGAAAAAGCTCACATCGGAACCTGTACCTAGCGTTGCGATATACCCTTTCCGATTACCGCAAGTCGCATAAGCGGCGCCGACCAAATCGGTTTCGACCGAAATGAACGCGTTGACAAACAACTGTGACAATGCGTTGGAAACCATTTCTCGCCTATCTGGGCTTGTGCAGCCCGATCCAAAAAAATAAACTTCCGTTACCTGTTCGGCATGGGGAAGGATTTCGTTTGCGTTTTGGATAATCTTCGCAATATCCTTTTCATTCACAAAAAAGGGATTCAACCCCTTCGTTGTAAATGCCAGCCGTTTACCATCCGGCAGAGCCAACATCCAATCCGATTGCGACGAACCACTATCTGCTACTAATATCATTGAATCATTTATTGTATCCGCACAATTAGGGATATCAAACTTAGCTAAAGTTGTATTGATATGCAACTTTTTTAGCTTAGGAAATAATAAGGGCCTCAATCCATTTCGAGCATCCCTGCAATCTGTTTCAGCGTCAATTCGGCCAACTTCGCTTGATACTGTGCCGTACTATAACGTGTGCTGGCATCTACAAAGTTACGCTGCGCTTCACGGAATTCTACCGGAGCGATGCTTCCTAATTTGAACTTTTCCAAGGTAATATCCATATTCTCCCTAGCAATGTCTTTGTTCCGTTCTTCCAGTCGCACCAACTCCAGATTCATCAGATACGTTTGGTATGCCGCTAACAGTTGTGCATCAATATTCTCCGCGATTTTCTCAACTTCAATTTCTGCGGCCTCCAGCATCAGTTCGGCATTTCGTTCATTCCTACGTTGCAAAAATCCGTTGAATATATTCATCGATGCCGAAATTCCGTAATCGAATCCATTGTTCCTCGATTGCGTGGAAAAGCCCAGTTCGGCTGCCGATCGGGAACGCGTATAAGCCGACGAAACACGCACTACGGGATACCGTTCACCTTTAACGCGTTTTAATTCGAGTTGGCTAATTCGATGACTAATGAGGGCCGACTGCAAATTCGGATTCAATCGTTTTGCCTGCTCCGCTAATGTCTCGTAATGGAGGTCGTTGGCTATTACTATCGTATCGGCTACCGTAAAATCAGTGTTCACATCACGTGCCAGCAGCTCATTGAGCCTAATTTGCGTCGTCCGATAGAGATTGCGTTGCCGCAATAAATTGGTCGTGTCGGTATTCAAGTCGACACTGGCTGCCAGCACCTCCAGTTTGGAGGCTCGACCAATTTGATACCTGTTTTCCGCCGTCAAGTGGCGAAAAGCAGACAATTCGAGTGCGGTTTGGGTCGCCCTGATCAGCTGTTGTTGCTGCACCAGGTCGAAATAACCACTGATCACCTCGTAAACGGTCGACAAGATTGCAGCTTTCAGATCGGCATCCCCCAATTCCTTCAACGCTTTCAGTTGATCATATCGGGTAAACATTTGGAAACCGTCGAAGATGGTCCAATCCAAGCTCACGCCATAAGCCATCGATTGGCTTTTGGCGCCACGCAATGCTCGGGTCTCACCGCTAAGGAGCGTTTGTGTGGTGTTTTGATTACGTGCCGAGGCCGAGACATCACCACTGACAACTGGCAGCATACCCGCATTCCCGATATGTACGTTGTTAGCGGCCACATCAGCGTCTTTTGCTACCAACCGAATGTCGTAATTATTTTCCAATGCTATAGCCACTGCCTCTTCTATGGTCAGTGCCTGCTGGGCGGTGCCGAGCAAGGGAACGAAAAACAAAACAATTGAAATCAATATCTTCATAACGAATGTTCCCCTGCCATTACTTCTTCTACACGTTTAGCTTCTTCCAATTCGGGGTTGGGTTTGTATTCGCGCGACCACATGGCATATACCGCGGGGATGATATATAAGGTAAGTATCAGCGAAAATAAGGTACCCCCAACGATGACCACCCCCATCCCGATGCGGCTGGTGGCAGCAGCCCCAAATGCCATGGCAATGGGTAATGCCCCTAGGGAAATCGCCAAGCTCGTCATGAGTATCGGGCGGAGCCGGGCCTCAGCAGCCTCGATAATCGCCTGCTTCACGGGCAATCCACGTTCTTTAAGTTGATTGGCAAATTCAACAATCAGGATCCCGTTCTTGGTTACTAGCCCGATAAGCATGACGGTACCGATTTGGCTAAAAACATTCCATGATTGACCAGTTAGCCACAGGGAAAGCATCGCGCCGGCTACCGCCATGGGCACGGTAAGGATGATGATAAAAGGATCGAGGAAACTTTCAAACTGGGCCGCAAGGATTAAATACACCAATAAGAGCGCCAAGCCAAACGCAAACAATGCGTTCGAGCTACTCTCTTTGAAATCGCGCGACTCCCCGCCCAGATCGGTCGAAAAGCTGTCGTCGAGCACTTCGTTAGCAATACGGTCCATGGCGTTGATGCCGTCTTCGATTGTGTGCCCACGGGCCAGCGAAGCTGACACCGTGGCAGACATAAACCGGTTATTGTGATACAACTGGGGTGGGCTGCTTTGTTCCTCCATATCGACGAGGTTATCCAATTGTACCAACTCGTTTGTACTACTCCGCACGAAAATGGTTGCTAAGTCGAGCGGGGAGCTCCTGTCCTGATCGGAGAACTGACCGATGACCTCATACTGCTTACCATTCATCAGGAAGTAGGCAAAACGTTGCCCACTCAGCGAAAGCTGTAAAGTCTGGGCAACATCCAGTACGGATACGCCCAAACTTTGGGCTTTGTCCCGGTTAATGGTCACGTTTAATTCGGGTCGATTGAACTTGAGATTGACATCGACATTGGCAAAGGTAGGGTCTGCCGAGGCACGATCCATAAACTCGGGTATCTTCTCTTCTAATTTACCGAAATTGGGCGCTTGGATGATGTACTGGATGGGCATGCCCCCTCTTCTGCCTACAGATATGGTGGGCTGCTGGGAGATAAAGGTACGCGCTTCGGTATATCGGCGGGTTTGCCTCGAAAGGGCTTCGGCAATATCATCTTGCGAACGTTCCCGATCTTCGGGCGGCACGAGCCCAATACGCATCATGCCCGTGTTGGCCCCCCCCGAACCGCCCCAAGAAGGTGATGTATTGACCATGTTTACGGCTTTCTCCGGAACCGAATCGTTTACTAGCTGAATCAACTCCAACATAAACCGGTCCATATACTCGAAGGTACTGCCTTCAGGTGCCGTAATACTTGCCCGTAACAAGCTACGGTCCTCATATGGCGCGGTCTCTTTACGCAAATGCACCCAGAACCAGGCAATCAGCGCAAAACAAATCGCCAAAATAGGAAAGCTCACCCATTTGGCACGCATGAAACGCTTCAGCGAGTGCGCGTAGCCTGTCGTCATCTTTACGAAATAGGGTTCGGTGACGTTGTAAAACCACGAATGTTTTGCCCCGCGGCGCATTAAGTATGCATTAAGCATAGGCGTTAGAGATAACGACACGAAAGCCGAAATCAATACGGCTGCAGCAATGACCACGCCGAACTCTCGAAACAGCCGCCCCACGAAGCCCTCCATAAACATCACCGGCAAGAATACCGCAGCCAATGTTACGGAGATGGATATCACCGCGAAGAAAATCTCATTGGCCCCTTTGATAGCCGCCATAATCGGCGACATGCCTTCTTCTACCTTCTTATAGATGTTTTCGGTAACCACAATCCCGTCGTCCACCACCAAGCCCGTTGCCAGTACGATAGCCAGCAGCGTCAATACGTTGACCGAATACCCAAACAGATACATCACAAAAAAAGTAGCGATTAACGATACGGGTATATCGATGAGCGGCCGGAACGCGATGGCCCAGTCGCGAAAAAAGAGGAAAATGATCAAAATCACCAAGATCAGTGCAATGATAATGGTTTCAGCAACCTCGGTAACCGACCGTTTGATGAATAACGTATTGTCTATCGCCACTTCCATCACAATATCAGTGGGCACCTCATTCTTAAGTTGTTCTAGACGGTCATAAAACGCATCGGCGATATCGATGTAATTGGTACCGGGTTGAGGTATTATTGCCATGGCCGCCATAATCGAATTAGACTCCCGGAATTCACTTTCTAGTTGTTCCGGGCCGAGCACGGCCGTGCCAATATCGCCAAACCGGATAATCCGGTCGCCCGCTGATCGAATGATCAAGTTGTTAAACTCTTCTTCGGTGGTGAGGTTACCCACAGTCTTTATCGCCAGCTCGGTATTCTCGCCCATAATTTTGCCCGAGGGCAACTCCACATTCTGGCGGTTCAGTGCATTGCGCACATCCAGTGGCGTAAGCCCGTAGGCCGAAAGCCGCATCGGATCGATCCACAAACGCATCGCATAGCGTTTTTCGCCCCATATCTGTACCGAACTCACTCCCGGCAATGTCTGTAGCCGTTGCGCAATTACATTGTCAGCGATCTCGCCGAGCTCAAGCGGCGAGCGCGACTCGCTCTGTACGGTCATCACGATGATCGGATCGGAATCGGCGTCTGCTTTGGATACTACTGGCGGCGCGTCGATATCCTGGGGTAGGCTACGCATCGCCTGCGAAACCTTGTCCCGCACGTCATTGGCCGCCTCTTCCAAATCTTTGCTTAATACAAACTCAATGTTGATCCGGCTAGAACCTTGACTACTGGAAGACGATATGTTACGAATGCCATCAATTTGGTTGATCGAACGCTCCAAAGGTTCTGTAATTTGCGACTCAATGATATCTGGATTGGCCCCCGCGTAGTTCGTCCGCACCGACACAATGGGCGGGTCTATGGAAGGGAACTCCCGGACGCCAAGAAACGTATATCCAATAACCCCAAACAGGATAAGCATCAAGTTCATCACAATAGTGAGAACTGGTCTTTTGATACTGGTGGTTGAGAGACTCATGCGCTTATTGTTTAATCCTATTCCTTGACCTTTACCGATACGGCCGTCCCATTGGTGAGCGACATGATCCCGGAGGTCAACACCGTATCGCCAATCAACACCCCCTCAGTAATCAACACGTCGGTTCGGGTTCTGTTTTCTGCTTCCACGGGCGTTGCAACCGCTTTGCCGGCTTTTAATAGAAACACTTGTTTGCCGTTTTGGACGGGAATGACCGCTTCGGTGGGTATTAATACCGCATTTTCCGTGTAATCCAATGGCAGCTCGATGCGGGCGAACGCGCCCGGAAACAGCCGCTCTTCCCGATTTTCTGCCAGCGCGCGGATGCTGATGGTCCGCGTGGCTGCATCCACTCCCGGCTCGATCGCATAAATCTCGGCGTGATACTTGGCTTCCGATCCACTGACACTAAAGGTAAGTGCCTGCCCCACGCTTATTTGACCGCTGTATTTCTCTGGCACCGAAAACAACACTTTAACAGGGTTAATGCTCAGCAAGTTGGCAACGACGGTGGAGGGAGTTAAGTATTCGCCTTCCGAAATTGACCGCAGGCCGATCTTGCCACTGAACGGAGCCCGGACGGTGGTTTTAGCTATTTGGGCTCGGATAAGTTCGGTTTGGGCTTTGGCCGACTCGTAATCGGCATGGGCTACGTCATACTCTTGCTGGCTAATGGCTTCCTTTTCCAACAATAGCCGGGCGCGTTTCTCATTGTCCTGGGCCAATTGCTCGCTGCTTTGTGCCTGGATGAGCCGGGCTTGCAATTCTGAGTCATCAATCCGAAGCAGCACTTGCCCTTTTTGTACTGCAGATCCTTCGCGGAACGTCAGAGCCCTCACAATACCTGATACCTCACTGCGGATTTGGACTTGTTCATTTGGCTCTATCGAACCCGACAGGGTAATAATATTGGAGAATGCGCGCGGCGCGACCACGATGGCATTGACTTCCATCTTTCCGTTCCCTTGTGTTTGTTCCGGCGCAGCGACTTTTGGCTTGGGGGTGCGCGTGAGCCAATAGCCCACAAAGGCAACAGCAACGACGGCTATCGCGATATATACGTATTTTCTCTTCATTCTAGTATCTGAAAGTTAGGTGCGGACACGGGCCCGCAACCCTCAAAAGACATAAATATACGGTCTTTTGCCAGCCAAAACTAGTGGAATAGATAAGTATTTCGCAGCTGTATCACATTTTTTACGGAAATACGCCATTATAGCTAAGCACGCTATACATAAATGTCCAGGATCAGCACGCCCAACAACCCAACAATGGATACGATGGTTTCCATAAGCGACCATGATAGCATGGTATCGCGGATACTCAAACCAAAATATTCCTTGAACATCCAGAAACCAGTGTCATTTACGTGGGAAAACATCAACGAACCAGCACCGGTGGCCAGTACCATCAATTCCGCACTAGTATCGGTTGTACCGATCAATGGCAGTGTGATACCGGCCGCCATCAGGCCCGCCACCGTTGCAGAGCCCAAAGCCACCCGGATGACCGCTGCAATGACCCACACCAAAACCAATGGCGATAACGAAAGTGCCCCGGCCCAAGCCGCGATATCGTCGCCCACACCACTATCAACTAGCACTTGCTTGAACGAACCGGCGGCCCCAATGATCAGTAAAATCATGACAATACTGCGGACAGATTCCTCCAAACTATTCATCACATCCTTCATCGTCCGCCCACGCGCGATACCCATGGTAAAGACCGCTACAAATACCGCAATGAGGAGGGCGATAACAGGGTTGCCCATGAATGACACAACCCCCATGATGGTCGATCCAGTCGGCAAAACGAACGACAATACCGATGCCAGTGCGATGAGCAGCACCGGGAACAGGCCCGTGAATAAACTGATTAAAAAGCCTGGTGTTTCGGATGCCGGGGGCATTGCCAATTCCATGAATTGGGCTGGCGGATTGGGCTGTATGCCTTTCAACATGCGCGAAAACATAACGCCGCCGAGCACGACGGCTGGAATAGCCACAGCAATCCCATAAATCAGCGTCAGCCCCATATCCGCCTGGTACAATGTACCAATGGCCGTTGGACCGGGGTGCGGGGGTAAATAGCCGTGCGTTACGGATAATGACGCCAACATCGGTAAGCCCACGTAGATAAGCGGTAAGCCCGTTTGGGTGGCTATTGCAAAAACGAAGGGCACCAAAATAACGAAACCAACATTGTAAAACATCGGTATACCTACTGCAAAGCCGATGACAACAACTGCCCATTGCACATTTCTGATACCGAATGCGCCAATCAAACGGGTCGATATCCGTTGTACGCCACCGCCGTCGGCAATCAGTTTGCCAAGCATCACACCGAAGCCCAAAATCATTGTTAGCGACCCCAATGTACTTCCCATCCCCTGTTCAATGGAGACGACCACATCAGCCGCAGGTGCACCTAATGCTAACCCGACAGCGAGCGAAGTGATAAGCAATGAAAAAAAAGCGCTTATTTTAAAGACCACGACAAGGACAAGCAATAACAAAACGCCGCAGGCAACAATGATAATGGGCATCATATACAATTAATTTAAAAGGTATATTTTGGTCAAAATTCGTCTTTCAGACGATCATATAGCCTCCCGAATAAGGCGAAACTTTCCATATATCGATGATGTGCTTGCACATCAGGCTCGTAAATCATATGGCGTGATTGGCTATCGGCCACATCGAAACCATGGGTTTTGTCCAATGCATTCAAAACGACCATATAAGCGCCTTTCGCTGCATCCTGCACACCCTCATCCGACACCAGTACGCGCTTATTGAAAACATCGGCTAACAATTGAACCCAACGTGAGTCGCGTGCGAATCCGCCATTGGCATGGATGACCTTAATGGGGCCAGCGGCTTCTTCAAGCGCCATCCCCACGCTGTATAACCCGTAAACGATTCCTTCAAGCACCGCCCTGGTGAAGTGAGCTTTAGTATGGTGCAACTGCACACCGAAAAAGACCCCTTTTGCATCCGCATTCCAGTGCGGTGCACGCTCACCGGCTAGATAAGGCAAGAACAATAAGCCATCGGCACCGGGCGGCACGCTGGACGCTTCAGCAATAAGCCGCTGATAAGCTTCCTGCCCCGAGTCGCTATCAAGGTCGAAGTTATCTCTATACCAGCGGAAAACCATGCCGCCGCTGTTTACCGCTCCACCAACCACGAAGAGACGATTAGTGAGCATGTAGCAAAAGGTACGTGCTTTGGGATCGGTTTGCGGAACTTCGGAAGCCATCCGTATGGCGCCACTGGTTCCGATGGTCACCGCCGCTTCGCCGGGGTTCACTGCGCCGGCACCTAAGTTGGCCAAGCAACCGTCGCTCCCCCCTACCACAAAGGGCGTGTCTGCGGGAATTCCCATAGCATTGACCATCGCTTCATCTAATCCGGTCAAGGTGTAAGTAATTGGAACGGGTTCAGAAAGTTGCGCCGAGGAGATACCGGCCAACGTTAGTGCCGGGCCGTACCATTGGAAGGCATGGATATCGAAAAGCCCGGTCGCCGATGCGATCGATTCATCCACCACATAGCGACCAAACAACCGGTAGAAGACATATTCTTTAATCGAAATGAATTTCCGGGCGGCCTTAAATATCACCGGCTCTTCCGTTCGGAGCCAGCCAAGTTTACAAAGTGGCGACATGGCATGAACGGGTGTCCCAGTTTTCATATATATATCCAACCCTTCGGGTGTACCGTTAAGTGCTTTCGCATACGGTGCGCTGCGCGTGTCGGCCCAAATGATGCAATTGGTTAATGGTTGGTCATGCGCGTCCATGGCGATAAGCCCATGCATGGCGCTACTGAAACCGATGGCCATGTGCTCCGTTTTCGCTTCGTTACCAACAAATCCTTTAATTAACTTCCCAATTGCTTTAACTACCGCATCGAACAGCACCGCCGGATCCTGTTCGAACCAACCCGGTTGGGGATTCAATAATCCATAATCGACCTGTTCATGGGCTACCACACGTCCTGATGCGCGGAAGGCCACGGCCTTGGTCGCTGAAGTTCCGATGTCTACACCGATAATGATGTCCATTGGTGCTGGGTAGTTTACGTCGCAAACATAGAGAAATTGCACTGGAAATACATTATCCTGTCCAACTTTTACTTTTTTTCGTTAACATTGCATCGATCAATATCAACTATAAATATGTTGAAATGCTGTTGTTTAGTGGTTGCCGTTTTCGCGGTGCTTTGTGTACGTGCTCAGGAGACCAACCGTATCGATCATTTCATGGTGAGTGAAAATTTGATCAAGAACGGCAAACTGGCCATCATTGCCACGGATGCGGAGGAGCGTCCTAATGAAGCCGTTTCCGGCACTTTTCAATTTGTAATCAACGGCTTTAAGCAGGAGCTGCAGTTCCACGATGGTGTTGCCGTTACCCCGGACCCCATCGAAACCTCGGCATTCGTGTTCATCAAACACCGCAACCAGGATGGTTCGCACGGCAGACTTTATTACGTATTGAAACGCGAACAGGGTCTTAATCCCATTGCGATAAATTGGTATTTTCTCATCCTTATCCCGGCCATCATCTTACTGATTGCCTACCTTTTCAAACGAATAATGATATTGGCGATTGTGGTGTTGATTGGTTTGTTCATCTATAATTACAGCAAAGGATTGGATTTGGAGAATATCTTTGAAACCATTACACACGGAATTAAGTCGTTAGCCATTTAATCATAAGTTATTAATCGTTAGTCGTTAACATCTCACTTCCTTGTGGCTGTAAAAACTAACGCGCTGGACTGCTGGACTTACGGCTTACGACTAATATCAAAACGGCATCCCTATCCCGAAGTTATACTGCACGAAATTATACCGATCGGGGGCATTGGTTAAGCGGTATCGCTGTTTGAAATCCTTGCTATTGAAAAGCTCAGAAATTACCCACTGTTGTTCGCCAGTGAACTGCGGATCGCGCACTTTTATGCCGGCATCCAGCCGGATAACGAAGTAATCGAGGTCGAATCGGAGACCGGCGCCAGCACCGATTGCCAACTGTCCGAGGACCCGGTTGAACCTAAACTCCCCGCCCGGGTTCAGTTCATTTTCATTGATACGCCAAATGTTACCGAAGTCAGCAAACGTGGCGGCTTTTAATTTGGCGCCAAATATATCATTCACCATCTTGAAACGGTATTCGACATTTCCCTCCAACTTAATCTCCCCGAGCTGGTCGAGATTGCGGAGATTAAGGCGCAAGCTTTCGTCGAGGACCTTACGGTTGTAATTGCCGGGTCCCAATGTACGCGCCTGCCATGCCCTTATGCCATTCATGCCACCCCCAAAAAAACTCTTTTCAAAAATCAACAGGCTCGAATTGTTGCCATACGGAATGGCCACGCCGGAGTTGAGCCTCACCACGAGTTGCCGGTCTCCGCCCAGGTAACGATAATGACGTATATCCGTTTCTACCTTCGCGTACTGCAAATAGGGCACTCCCATGATTTCTTTTTCGCCGTCTACATTCCGCTTGAAGTCGATTACCGTACTGGCCAGTCCTAACAGGTTACCGCTGAGGTCTAGCGCACCCCGGAAGTAAAGAAAACTTTCCAGCCTCGAAAGTCGAACAGCATTCACGGTATAGGCATACTGCGACCCCAATCCAAAATAAGCCCTATTATTGCTACGCACATAGAGCAAGAAGTCCTGGTCTATCAACCGCTGGGCAAACGCACTGTTTAGACGGCCATACCGATACTCGAGTACCACCGGCGTGAGGTTATGCTGTTTGTAGCGAGTATCGAACCAATTGTAAGACAATGTACCGCTGAAATAGCGGTTCGAATAGGTTTGAAATTGATCGAACGCCTGCACATTTGCAGAAAACACCGTTCGCGGCAATCCGCTTCTGCCCACGGGCGGAACGGCAAAAGGTGTAATAAGACGTGGTACCGTGATGTTGACGCCTACCTGGAAATCGTTATTGAACACCCGGTCGAGCAAACTGCCCGGTAACCTTGAATCAAACAATACGCCATAGCGCAACTTCACCTCCAACTGCTCCAACCCGCCGAAGAGGTTGCGGTGCGTGAACGTGTTTCCTATGTTGAAGCCGCTCATCCCTGCGTTGAACGTATATTCGCCCTCAATTTGGTTACCCATGTAGGGCCTTGGTACCAGCTCGTAATATGCATTCAGCCGATTGGAATCTATCTTTTTGTAGTTGATTTTCACATTGCGGAAGCCATTCAGCTCGTAGAGCCGATCATAGGTAAGGTTTTCCAGGTTGGCATTATAGGTATCTCCTTGTCGATGAAACACATACCTCGCAATTGGTGCCGCTTTGAAGCGACCCGTGTGGTCGTGGAAAGCAAGTTGCCCATCCAGCACGGCCTCCTGGGGAATTGCGCGGTTCAATTCCATCCGATCGTGCTTGATAACCACGAAGCTACTGTCAATATCAAATTTGATGTGAGCGGATAGCCCCTCGGGGTTATCCACGATAAGTTTTGCATCGGCTTGGTTTCGTTGGAGGCTCGAGTCGACATCAACACGCATATATTGCCGCAAATAGTCATAGTAGCCTTGCTGCCGCATTAATTGGTATACCCGTTCACGCTCGACCACGAGCGAATCTGCATCATAGCGCGATCCGGGTTTGATGGGGCTCGTTGCACGAAGCTGTTCGGCGTAGAGACGGGTCAATGCGGTGTCGGCAATATCCACATCCACGTTGCGGAGCGTAAACGGCTCGCCGGGTACCACATGGAAATACAGGTGCGCTCGTTTGCCACGACGCACAATAGCCTGCTTTACCACAGCATTGAAATAACCCTTTGATTGCAAGTACCGGGCGATTTGTTGTGTAGAAAAATCGACAAGTGCACTATCGAGGATATGCGGTGGCTCGCCCACGTTACGGATGTCCGTTGTACGGTAACGCCCCTTGCGGGCATTGGCCAGGTTGTAGATAAACAGATTGATGCGTGAATTGGGTCGGAGTGCAGGCGGGATATAGGCGCTGGCCCCCTCTGCAAATCGTGGCTCAATACCGTCGATTTCGACTTTGGTCACTAAAGCCTGATCGGCCTCAAGCAGTCGTGTAGAACGGCACGATGCAAATAATACCAGCAAAAGCATTATACTTGCATACGTAAAAAGACAATCCCGTTTAACCATTGACAATGCTTTCAAAACCGCAAATACGTGCCATTACGTCGCTTCAGCAAAAAAAATTCCGCAAGGAACACGGGTTGTTTATTGTGGAGGGCGTTAAATCTGTCAAGGAATTCCTTCATTCCGGCTACAGTGTCCAACATATTTACCATACCGTCCAAGCGGCTGCAAAATTGCCTAAAATCCCGCAGAATATAAAATCGGTTGAAATCGACGAGCCTACGTTAAAACGTATCAGCGCCCTTAAGACCCCTCAGGGTGTGTTGGCTGTCGTGCGTATACCCCATTACGCCCCATTGACGGCAGCTATGTTACAACGGGGGTTCCATTTGGTGCTTGATGACATCCAAGACCCGGGCAACCTGGGCACCATCATCCGGACGGCCGACTGGTTCGGCCTGGAGCGAGTGATTTGTTCGGTTGGCTCGGCCGATGCCTACAACCCGAAAACCGTACAGGCCAGCATGGGGTCTCTTGCCCGCATACAGGTGTACTATACCGACCTCGCTGAACTGGTGGCCCATTCACCCGTGCCGGTGTTCGGGGCGGTTCTCGATGGCAGCCCCATCTACCATACAGATTTCGGCCAACAAGGGCTGGTCGTACTGGGCAACGAAGGCAACGGTATCGGCCCCGCCGTATTGCCCCATATCACGCAACATGTCACCATCCCGCGTGCTGGCCATGCGGAGTCGCTCAATGTGGCCGTTTCCGCCGCGCTATTCTGCGCCGAAATAGCCAGAAAGACAACACGGAAGTAAATCCACTTTCAAAAAATATCGTATTTTTACCGTCGATGGGCAAAACATATGCATTGGTAACGGGTGCGAGCCAAGGATTGGGCAAAGCATTTGCGCTCGAATTGGCTAAGCGCCAGTTCAACATCATCCTGGTTAGTTTACCGGGCGAAGGCCTCGATTTTGTAGCGACACAAGTAACAGCATTGGGTCGCGAAGCCCTTTGTTATGAGACCGATCTGACGCAAAAAGCAAACATCGTCGCATTGGCCAGTTGGGCTAACGAGCGGTTTCCGCTGTCGGTGCTAATCAACAACGCGGGCTGCGGCGGCACGCAGCGCTTTCAGGATGTTGATGTCGACTACCTCGACCGGATCATCCAACTCAATGTCAAAGCCACTGCTTTACTGACCCATCAGTTGCTGCCCAACTTGATGAAAAGCGATCGGGCTTATGTGCTCAATGTGGGTAGTGTGGCCGCTTATAGCCCTATCGGATTCAAAACGGTATACCCCGCGTCCAAGGCTTTCGTACACAGCTTGAGCCGGGGGCTCTACCAAGAGTTTGCCGATAGCAATGTATTCTTCAGCGTGGTTAACCCGGGTCCGATGATGACCAACGCCGACTCGTCGGCCCGCCTGCAACAACAAGGATTTTTTGCAACCATGGGGCTGCTTACTCCCGAAGAAGTCGCCGCCATATCCGTTAAGCAGCTTTTCAAAAGGGACTCGCTCATCATGCTCAACTGGGTGAATAAATTGACGTGGATGGTTATGAAATTCCTGCCTGTGTACATCCGGCTTCCGCTGCTTACCAGGGCCATCAAGAAGGAGGTCGAACGCGCATGAAGGTACTGGTTACCGGCGCAAATGGCTTGCTCGCCACCAACACCATTATCGCCTTATTATCGCGCGGATATCACGTAAGGGGGCTCATCCGCGATACCCGTAAATTTCTACTGCCTGCACACGACCGCCTGGCGTTGGCCGTCGGCGACATCACCGACTCCCTATCGTTGGAACAGGCCATTGCTGGCTGCGATTACGTCATCCATTGCGCTGCTACGACGGACCAACGCCTACTCCGCTACGATGACTATCACCGCATCAATGTGCGGGGCACCGATAATGTCATTCAGGCCGCGATCAAACACCGTATCAAAAAAATCGTGTACGTGGGCACGGCCAACACCTTTGGGTATGGCACGTTAGAAGTACCGGGTAACGAGACCCTCCCTCCGAGTGTGCCTTTTGCCCATGCGTGGTACGCCAAAAGTAAGCTCGAAGGGCAGCACAAAATACTCGCCGCGGCTGATAAAATCGCCGTTACCATTGTAAGCCCCACGTTCATGATCGGCCCGTACGATGGAAAACCCAGCTCGGGCGCGATCATCCGCATGGGTTATGGCAAAAAGGTGGTCTTCCACCCACCGGGAGGCAAAAACTTCGTCAATGCCGAAGATGCCGCCAACGGTGTGGTAGATGCGTTGGCGCACGGCCAACATAAGGAAGCCTACCTGTTAGCAGGCGAAAACCTCACCTATCGGGCATTTTTCCAAAAGCTATGCGCACAAACCGGACGGCAGACGTTACTGGTGCGCGTCCCTCCCCCTTTACTGCGCATGGCCGGATACCTCGGCGACCTACTCCGGTGGCTGGGCGTTCGCACCGCCTTGTCAAGTGTAAATATGAAAATCCTGTGTATAAATAACTACTATACCAACAAGAAAGCCCAAGCCCAATTGGGCACCGTATTCAAACCCATCGAAAATGGCATCGACGCTGCTATCACCTGGTTCAAAGACCACCGATTATTGTAAATTGGTATACCCTTTGCATAATAATGGGTATGAAACGGAAACAACTAACAAATCGAGCGCTTTTTTTCGCCGTTATGGTGATGGCATGTACACCGGGTGTTTATGCCCAACAGCGCGCCACGGAAATCAACCCTAAAAACTCTTGGATAAAAGCCGGCGTCAATGCCGGGTTGCCCATCGGGAAGTTGGCGGACCAAAGCAGCTTTGCACTTGGGGCCGATATCAAAGGGCAGCTCATGTCTACGCCCAATTGGGGACTCGGCCTCGCATCTGGCTATACGCACTACTTTCCAAAAGAGGGGCACGAAAACTTCGGATCTGTACCGGTTGGTATCTTTGCCCGTTATTATCCGGCCAGCCAAGGGTTTTTCGTCGGCACCGACGTGGGCTATAGCTTTCAAACCGGAAGCGACCTCAATGGCAACGGAGGTATGTATGTACGGCCACAGGTCGGTTACCACAACCGGTTGTGGAACATTTTCGGATTCTACAATGGCATTTTCCGAAAGGATGAAAACGGCGGTAACCTGCAGCAGGTAGGCATCGGAACCACCTTTAATATCATGTTCGATTAATCATTAGGGTTATTCCAGCCTACCAACCAACTGCGCTAGAGCGTACCCTGAGTGCGCGACAGCAAAAGGCCCCGCTAGTGCCCCTAGCGGGGCCTTTTCTTATATTCCTTTTAAAAAAATAAATAATTGTTTGGAATT
>CAZTJY010000016.1:0-39226 GCA_964613725.1 uncultured Parapedobacter sp.
GGTGTATAAATACATTCTCCAAGGTGGTCGCTTCCGGTACGGATGCGATGAGCGCGTCGGGCTTGCCTTCCACCACGATGCGCCCGGTATCGATGATGGCTATCCGCGTGCAAAAATGCTGCGCTTCATTGAGGTGATGTGAGCTGTAGATGATGGTGGTTCCCTGTTGATTGAGCTCGTGGAGCAGCGCCATGATAACCTCCTTGGAATGCACGTCTACGCCCACGGTGGGCTCATCGAGGAACAGCACGTTAGGCCTGTGCAGGATACCTGCCAACAAGTTGACCCGCCGCTGCATACCACCCGAAAAGGTCTTGATGGGCTTTTTCCTGAACTCCGATAGGCCCACCCGTTGCAGCCCGTCCGCAATGCGCCCGGACAGGTCGGCGCCAGCAAGCCCATACAGGCTTCCGAAATAATAGAGGTTTTCTTCGGCCGTAAGGGTAGGGTAGAGCGCATATTCCTGCGGTACCACGCCGAGCTGCCGCTGGATTTGGCGGGCATGCCGGCGGTAATTCAGGGCGCCGAACCAGAGGTCTCCAGCAGTGGGTTTAATCATCCCGCACAGCGTGGAAATCAACGTCGTCTTGCCCGCTCCGTTCGGACCCAATAAGCCGAATATCTCCCCTTTGCCGATGGAAAGCGATAAGTCCTTCAACGCATACCGGTCGCTGCCCGCATATCGTTTAGACAGCGCTTCTATGCGGATGATTTCGTCCATGGGGCGAAAATAAGGAAAGTTGTTGAGATCAGGGGTAAAGGGGTGAAAATCAGAAAAGCGATATTTTTTCAAAATTCTTTGGTAAAAAGAACGAAAGCGCCACACTATGTAGGAAACACGCTCACTTAATGTGCGATAATTATGGACCATGCGAATTACACGATTGACGATTTCCTGACCGACGACCGGTTTGTGAATTACTGCTTACGTACCGACCACGCGGACGTTGCGTACTGGGAGGGCATCCTGGCGAGCCTCCCGGAGCTTAATGGACGGGCCCGGGAAGCCAAGGCATTGGTATTGCTCATGGCGGTGAAAGTAGACGATCGGGAAAAACACCAAGAACTTAACCGGCTCCAGGCCGCAATAATAGATGTAACCCCCGGTGCAGCTATGCGCCAACGGGTGCCCATCTTCACGCTTACGCGCGGGGCGAAGCGTTGGTTGGCTGTTGCAGCCACGCTGCTCCTCGTCGGCAGTGCGTACTTGTTCGTTATCCGCGATCATGTGGTCGACCGCGCCATCACGTTCGCATTGGAACAGGCACTACCCGAAACCGTTGTGCAAACGGCTACCGGCGAGCGCCAGGAGTTCACCTTGCCCGACGGCAGTACCGCCCTTCTCAACGGTTCCAGCCAATTGCGTGTGGCCGACGATTTCAACGGGATCCACCGGGTGGTATGGCTTGAAGGCGACGCCTATTTCGAGGTCACCAAGAACGCCGAGAAGCCATTCATCGTGCGTACGGCCTCCACCATGACCACCGCTTTGGGCACCTCCTTCCGGGTAACGAACTATACGGATCAACACCAGCCGCAGGTGATGCTCACTTCGGGAAAGGTACAGGTAGACCATATCGTATCAGGGAAGTCCATGGCGTCCACCATTCTTCACCCGGGGCAGATGACCCATGTCACTGCAAATCGGCCCTTGACGGTCGACCCATTCGACCCCGGTGAGGTAACTGCGTGGCTAGCCTGCAGGTTGGCCTTCCAAGGTGCTGATTTCGCGGAAATCAAAGACAAACTGTATGATGCCTACGGCGTGTCGTTGACGGCAGAGCATGAGGTAGCCCAGACGGTCGCCTTTACGGGCCAATTTGCCAACCGGCCGCTACAGGAAGTGCTGGATGCTATCGCTTTTTCCAACCGCGTGCACTTTACGATGGACGGAAATCGGCTTCACATGACCCTTTAACCTTATATAAACTCAATCATGTATTAAACCAAGTAAACGAGCAATGAAGAGAACGTTACATTTTTGCCGATACCGGCTATCCCCCAAACTAGTGCTCGCCCTGTTCATGGCGCTCTTCGCCACAGGCCATGCACAGTCGACCGAATCGCTGTTTTCCTTCACCTGGAAACAGGTGGCTATAGGCGACGTATTTGAACAAATTGAGCAGCGCGCCGATATCCGGTTTTCCTATAACCCGTTGGAATTGGACGTCAACCAGCCGATTACCCTGCAGGTACGCAACGCTAAACTCGACGAACTGCTGGATAAACTGGCCCAGCAGCTGGCTTTCCGGTACCGCCTACGCGGAGAGATGGTCATTATCCAGTTGGACGGGCAAAGCGGAACCGCACACCAACAGCTCCTGAACGGGCAGGTCCGGAACAGCCGCGGCCAACCGCTTGAAGGCGTAACCGTCATCAACATGAAGCTGAATAGCTCAACCATAAGCAATGGCAACGGCAATTTCTCCATTAACGCCCAGGTGGGCGATGAACTCCGGTTCCGCATGATGGGCTACACCACCCAAACGGTTAGCGTAACGGATGTGGCTGCGCCGCTCCAAATCGCGTTGGACGATGCGATGATCGAGCTGGACGAAACCGTGGTTACCGCATTGGGTATCACTCGCGAAGAGCGCTCATTGGGCTACGCCGTCTCAGAAGTGGAAGGGGCCGAACTAAAAAAAGTGCGCGAGCCCAATGTCATCAATTCGCTCGCCGGGCGTGTAGCCGGACTGGTCATCAACTCCACCGCGGGCGGCCCCGCCGGGTCGTCGCGGGTAATTATCCGCGGCGCCACCACCATCACCGGCAACAACCAGCCCCTGTATGTGGTGGATGGTATCCCGATGGATAACTCCAATTACGGGCAGGTGGACGGCGGTAAGTTTGCCGCGGGATATGATCTCGGCGACGCCATTTCGGCACTCAACCCCGACGATATCGCCAAGGTGAGCGTGTTGAAAGGGCCCTCCGCTTCTGCGCTATATGGCAGCCGGGCGGCCAATGGCGTGATCCTCATCACCACCAAAAGGGGCGGTACCAATAAAGAACTCGGCATTGAGCTCAACAGTACCATGACGTTTGAAAACCAATTGACCACATTCGATGGCTACCAGACGCTGTACGGGCAGGGCCGCAACCAAAACCTGGTCAATGATGTCGACCAGGCACGCACCTCGCTGTTTTCCAATTTCGGCCCGCGCCTCGACCCCGATCTCATGATCCCTTATTTTGATGGCCAACTGCGGCCCTATGCGTTGGCAAAAGATAACATCAGCGGCTTTTTCAGAACAGGCGCCACCTATACCAACAGCTTGTCGCTGACGAATGCCACCGACCGCTCCTCCTTCCGCTTAGCGGTATCCGATCTGCGCAACCAGGATATTGTGCCCGGAAGCGGACTTCGACGAAATTCATTCACCTTTAATGGTACCTCAAAGTTTGGCGATAAGGTCACGGTCGAAGCGCGCGCTTATTACCTCAATGAAAACGTGAGCAACCGCCCGGCATTGGCAGACGACCCCGGCAATATCGGTAACAACTTCGTCGGGCTGGCCAATAATGTGGACCAAGCCTATTTCAAAGATTATTACAAAGATGCCCAGGGCACCTACGTGGATTGGGGGGGTGGCCAGTACCGGTTGAATCCTTATTGGATCATCAATGAGATGAGCAATGAAACCAAGAAGGACCGGCTGATGGGTGCACTGCAACTCAACTACGCCATCACCAGCTGGATGAGCTTCCAGGGCAGGCTGGCTACCGACCTGACCTTCCTCGATTTCGAGAAATACACCCCCCGTACCACACCCGGCTCCCTCGCGGGCCGGTTGAACGCCAACCACCAGCGGTATTCGACCACCGAGTCGGATGTGCTTTTGAGCATGGAGAAACAGGTGTCGCCCGCGTGGCACCTGTCGGCCAGGATCGGGGCTAGCCTATCCCGTATCCGCAATGTGGGCAGCACCATGGAGTTTCTCAACATGACCATGACCGACGTGGTGAGCCCCAACAGCTTTGCGGACAAGTCGGTCATCGAGAATGATTACCGGAAACACAACAACTCGGCTTATGTGTTGCTGAGCGCCGGGTACAAAGGGTTCCTGTATGCCGATGCAACCATCCGCCACGATGCTTCATCTACATTGCCCCAAGGGAACAACAGCTACCTCTACCCGTCGCTGTCGGGAAGCTTTGTCTTCTCCGATGCGTTCAAGATCGACAAAAGTATCCTCTCGTTCGGCAAGCTGCGTGTATCGGCTGCCGAGGTGGGCAACGATACCGATCCTTATCAACTGGATTTATATTATGCCCTCAATCCGCTCTCCTTCATGGGCCGTTCCATTGGCAATATCTCCAGCACATTACTGCCCAACCCCAACTTGAAGCCCACACGTACCCGGTCGTTTGAAACCGGACTGGAACTGAAATTCCTGCAAGACCGCATCGGTCTGGATGTCACGTATTACACCCAGCGCTCGCGCGACCAGATCAACCGCGTACCGATACCGGTTTCTTCCGGTTTCACCTCGCAGGTCATCAACGCCGGCGTTATCGTAAACAAAGGGGTGGAGATCGCGTTGAATACGCAGCCCATATCCAACGAACATTTCCATTGGGACCTGAATTTCAACGTAGCCCGCAACATCAACAAAGTGGAGTCACTGGCCGAAGGGGTGCCTTTCCTCACCCTGTCTGACGCCCGCTGGATGGGCGTGGCGGTGGTGGCCATGCCGGATGCGCCGTATGGATCCATACTCGGCTATGGTTACCAATATGATCCGGAAGGGAACATCATCCTCAATGCCAACAACCTCACACCCGTGGTGAGCGAAGAGCGTCAATTGCTGGGGCAAGGGACATTCAAATGGACCGGCGGACTGTATACCAGCATGAATTATAAGAACTTCGGCCTTACGGCCATCGTCGATATGAAGCTCGGTGCCGACCTGTTTTCGATGTCCAACTTGTTCGCGGCCACGCGCGGTAGCCTCACCTCCACGCTCGAAGGGCGTGAGGAGTGGATCCAGTCCGAAGAGGAACGCTTAGCGGCGGGTGCCACCGAAGACGAATGGCTGGCCATGGGCAGGGTGCGGGGCTATGTGCCCCAAGGTGTGGTGCAAACCGGCACGGACGGCCAAGGCAATCCGATCTATACCGCCAACACCCGGGCGGTAGACCCTTCGTTGTATTGGTCAAACATTTATACCGATGGCAATGGCATCGCCATCCCCTATCTCTATGACGCGGGATACTTCAAGATGCGCGAAATCACGCTCAGCTACCGTGTGCCGGGTTCACTGGTGTCGCAATGGGGCATCCAGGACCTGAGCATCGCCGTGGTGAGCCGCAATCCGTTCATCATTTATAAGTCGGTGCCCAATATCGATCCCGATTCGAATTACAACAACAGCAACGGCCAGGGGTTGGAATACGGCTCGCTGCCGTCGCGCCGCAGTTGGGGCATTAACCTCAATTTTAGATTTTAATAACGGATATGTCTACATTTAATGTTATACAGATGAAGAAGCTAATTTATCGGAGCGTATCCATCGTTGCCATCGTGTTATCCATGACGGCATGTACGAAATTCGACGATACCAATATCGACCCGACACGGTCGAGCAACCTCGATCCCAGCCTCCAACTTTCATTGGTGCAAGCCCGCTTTTCGGGCGATCTGGAAATCAACGAGAAACTAGGTACGGTGATGACCATGCCGCTGGTCCAGCACCTTGCCGGTATCTGGGCCAACCGGTACGGGCAGATGTACATCAAAAGTCTCCCATACCTGTCATCCTTTTGGGAGTACACCTACCAAAACGATATCCTCAACATCGTGGATGCCGTGCAACGGACCACTGGCGTGGAAGAATCAACCAACCTGAACGCCATTTGCCGGATCGTGAAAGTATATATGTTCGCCCGCCTGACCGATCTCTATGGCGATATTCCGTACACCGAGGCGGGAACCGCTGCTTACACCGGCATTACCCGGCCCGTATACGACAAGCAGGAAGATATCTACAACGATTTCTTCAGTGAGCTGAAAGCGGCGGCGGCCCAATTGGACCCGTCGAAAGACCCCGTAACGGGCGATTTCTTCTATGATGGCAACGTAGTGGCTTGGCAGAAATTTGCCAACTCCCTGCGTTTACGGTTGGCCATGCGGCTCGTGAAACGCGACCCCGCCAAGGCACAGGCCGAAGCCCAGGACGCCTACGCGGACGGTGTATTTGAGAGCAATGCGGAGATGTGCATCATGCGCCACGAGAACATCCAGAATGATTACGTCGATATCCGGGGCAATGGCGTATCGGTGGGTATCAACCAGCATGAGGTGGTGCCACGGCTATCGGCCACCCTCATCAATCAGATGCGCAATTCCAATGACCCCCGGCTGAACCACATCGCCCGGTATTACATCGATCTGCCTTACCGGCCATTCGACCGGGTGGATATTACCGATCAGGTGCGCGCCGTTGTAGGCACCGTTGGGGTAAACCCAACCGATTATATCTGGGACGACTGGAAGAATCCGTTCGATATCGAGGTGCCCGGCGTGGGCACGCATACCGTTAGCAATAATGAACAGAAAGCCCAGCCCGCTAATTTCCTGATCCGCAACGATGCACCGTTCTTCCACCAAACGTATGCCGAAGTGGAATTTCTGCTCGCCGAGGCCGCACAGCGCTTCGGTGCCGGTTTCGGCGATGTACAAACGCATTACCAAAACGGCGTCCGCGCCGCGCTGCAACAGTTGAGCCTATTCCACGACGGGCCCACATTCAGCGACACGGAAATCAATAATTTCATACAGAGCGTGCCGCTGCTCCCGAGCCGCGAACTGGAGGTCATCAATACGCAACTGTGGATTGCCTTATTCCTTAACGGGCCCGAAGCCTATGCCAACTGGCGGCGCACCGGCTATCCGGTGCTGCCATCACCCGTCAATGGCGAGTCAAACTCAACGACGACCCCGCGGCGGTTTGAATATCCGCTTTCCGAGCAGGAACAAAATGGTGTAAACTATCAAGCGGCCGTAGAACGGCTTGGCGGTACAAACTCATGGAACGGGAGGGTATGGTGGGACGCGGAATAGTACATTTTTTATGCCTCGCGTTGCCATTGCTTACGCTGGCGACCTCCTGCAAGGGCAATCCCCAACCGGATGTGCCTACCGAGCAGCCCCGTTTGCGGGTGCTGGGCTATGTGTTTGCCGCCGATTGGGCGCTGGCCAAAACGCAGGTCAATTGGCAACAGATCACCGATCTGAACATTGCATTCCTGAACCCCGATGCCAACGGTGTTTTTGAAGCGGGTGCTGGATTGGAGGGGCTGGTACAACGCGCCCACGACCACGATGTGCGGGTGTTCTTCTCCATCGGTGGAGGCAGTCCGCCGCCACACCTCGAAACCTTGTTACAGACGAAACCGCAACGGGCCAAGCTGGTGCTGGGCATCGTTGATCTGATCAACCGGTATGGATTTGATGGGGTGGATATCGACTTGGAGAACGCCCTCATCAATGCGCACTACGCACCGTTTGTGGAAGAGGTCGCTGCCGCCGTGAAGCCATTGGATAAGCTGGTAACCGCGGCCCTCGCTAGTTGGAATGCGGACCAGATTGCCGACGAAACACTGGCGCACTACGATTTCATTAATGTGATGTCATACGATGCCACCGGACCATGGAATCCATCCAACGGCGGTCCGCATTCGCCGTACGCCATGGCCACCCATGATTTTGAGTACTTCCATAAAACAAGGAATATACCCGCCGAAAAGATTTTCACCGGCTTGCCCTTTTATGGATACGGATTTGGCGAGGGGGCGCCCGAGAGCCTGTTCTTTCGCGATATCGTGGCCCGTTGGCCGGGGAGCGAGCAGCACGATGAGGTAACCCTCCCTGCCGGTGGCACCGTCTACTACAACGGCATACCCACCATCCGGAAAAAAACACAATACGCCATGGACAAGGGGGCCGGCGGTGTAATGATCTGGCAGCTCCTCCAGGATGCCGAAGGCGATAAATCCCTGCTACGTGCCATCAACGAAACCATCAATTGATAAACGATATGAACAGAAGAGCCATGAATAAGCGAATGAACTTTTGGATGCCGGTACTGCTCCTGCTTGTTGCAGCATCCGGTTGCGAAAAAAACGGAGATACCTCCTATAGTACCGATTTTCATCCACGGATATTCGACCGTACCGGCGTGTTTACCAGTCCCTCGATGATTATTTCGCAGGGCGAAACGGCCAATTTCACCGGGTTGCTGTTTTCGCCAGCCGCCGCCGTGGATATCAGTTGGAAGGTAGACGGCACGGAAGTGTCCACCGATACGGCCTTTGCATTTACGCCCGATGGGGGCGGGGAGTACACGATTACCCTCGAAGTGTCCAATGGCAATCACACCACCAGCCGTACCTCTTCCATCCTGGTAAACCCCTCCGATTACACCTTGAAATCCTATACATCGGTCGCCATGAGCTACCTGTCTGACGGTGGTACGGCCGCCGATGTCGATTGGGGTACGGTAACCCACGTGGCGTTCCAGTGTGCGCGGGTGCTGCCCGATGGAGGGCTCGATGTGACGGCCGGGCAGACGAACCAAGCGGCCGATGAGGTGGTGGCGCGGGCGCATATCAACGGCATTCCGGTGCTGTTGGGCATTGCCGGCCGCCTTACGGGCCTCGATGGCTGGGCACTGTACGAAAGCAACGATTTCGGCGGCGCTATTGCCAACCCGGCAACGCGGGAATTGGTGGTGCAAAACGTGGTTAATTACGTAACCGATCGGCGGATGGATGGCGTGGACATCATGATGACCGATATCAATTCGGGCGCCTACTCGGCCAACCTGGCGGCCATTGGGCCTTTTCTGGCTGACCTCCGCGCTGCTTTGCCCGCCGAAGCACTGATCACCGTTACCGTGGGCACCGGCTGGCAGCATTGGGAGTACCCCGATCTGTCGGCCGCAGACTGGCTCAACGTAAGGGGCTTTGAAAACGGACTGACCGTAGGGCCGGGCGCACCGCTTGGCCAGCCCTCGCCTTTCCAGTTTATGGTCGATGGTGCCCAGATCTGGCTCAACCATGGTGTCCCCAAGGAGAAAATTGTATTGGGTATTCCCGCGTTCGGTTTGCAATACAATGAAATAGACGACAACGGCAATAACCTCAGTTGGGGTTCCTATAGCTATGTTCCCTACCGCGATATCCTGGCGGCCGACAGCGAGGCGCACAACAAAGAAGTGATCGAGCAAGCCCATGGCGTCTATTTCAATGGGATACCGCTGGTTACCCAGAAGGCCCAGTACGTGAAGGATAATGGTTTCAAAGGGGTGTACCTCTGGGCGGGCGACTATGACGTTGCGGGTGAAAAGTCGCTGATGGGCACGATTTATGGAATTTTACAATAAATTTGCCAATAACACCAACGGATGCGTGCGACACCTCCCAGCAGATTGCTATCCATCGATGCCTATCGGGCGTTGGTGATGCTGTTGATGATTTTCGTGAACGACACGTGGACATTGATGGGCATTCCCGGCTGGATTGAGCACCTGCCTGCCGAAGCCGACGGCCTGGGGCTGGCCGACGTGGTTTTCCCGGCTTTTCTCTTCATCGTGGGGCTTTCCGTGCCGCTGGCCATAAAAAGCCGGTTGAAAAAGGGCGATAGCCGATGGCAAATCACCGGCCATGTTGTGGTACGGTCGCTCGCCCTCCTGATCATGGGCGTTTTCCATGTCAATCTGGGCCATTATGCAGACACCGCCTGGCTACCGAAGTGGCTGTGGCAGATTGCCATTACCGTGGGCTTTTTTCTGGTGTGGCTGGATTACCCGGCGCCACGGTCGACAAAGGCCAGGGTACTTAAAACGATCGGCATCGTGGGGTTAGTGGTATTGGCACTGCTGTTCCAAACGGATGGCACTAACTCGGGTAGCTGGCTGGCCATGCGCCCACACTGGTGGGGCATATTGGGGCTTATCGGCTGGTGTTACCTGTTGGTGAGCCTGCTTTTTTTATGGACCCGCGGCAACCCGTGGGCACAGGTGGGGGTGTTCGTCGGCTTCATCTTGTTCAATATGGGGGCACAATCCACCTTCTTTGATGGACTGGAACCGGTCCGCGCATGGGTGTGGATCGTGGGCGATGGCGCGTTGCCCGCCCTTACGGCCTGCGGGGTCCTGCTGTCGCTGCTCTACCGGCGGTACAAAGCACAGCTCCCTGCGTTTGTGGGGCGTGCGGCGATGATTGCCGTTGCCCTGTTGGCACTGGGATTCCTGGCCCGCCTGGAGTGGAACATTTCCAAGATCTGGGCTACGCCTTCTTTTGCCTTGATTTGCGCGGGCATCAGCGTCGCCGCATTTGCGCTCATGGTCTATATCGTCGATATCAAGCATTGGGCGGGTTGGTACCGCTTCATCAGTCCGGCCGGCACCAGTACGCTCACCTGTTACCTGCTCCCCTACATCCACTATGCCCTGTTGGGGTATATCGGCTGGCAGCTGCCCGAGGTTTTCCGCACGGGAGCGGTCGGCATCGCGAAATCATTGCTCTACGCGCTCGTTATCATCGCCATTACAGGGCTACTCGAAAAACGACGGATCCGGTTGAAATTATAAAAAGCACACATGATGTATCGAAATCTTTTTCTTGCTTTGCTCGCCTTGGTGGCGATGGCAGGCTGTTCGACCCCCAGCACCAGCGACAGCGACACAACACTTTCCCTACAGTGGGAAATCGTGGCCTCGCCCGCGCCGGGAACCGACGAAACCCATTCCACGCTGACCATCACCAACAACACTGCCGATACGCTGGGTGCCACCGGCTGGTCCATCTACTTCAACACGGGGGTGGCACGGGTGGCCGATGGGGACACCACGGTGGCCGGTATGGAAATGATCAACGGCGATTTCTTCCGGTTCTATCCGCGTGGGGAGTGGCAACCCCTGGCACCCGGCGCCACAGTAGCCATCAACGTGATGTCGCGAAGGCTGCGGAACTTCACCGACATTCCGAAAGGGTTTTACCTGGTTTCGGACGCTCACCCCGAGGGTTACCCTTGGCAGTAGCGCCCTTTGCGCAGGCCGATAGTCTGGAAATGGCACTTGCCGCGCAGGTATACGAACAGAACGCCGGTATTGCCGACTTACCCCTTGCACAGCTGCCGCCGGTACTTCCCACGCCCCTAAGCTATGCCTATACGGCGGACACCTTTACACTGACCGCCGCGGATGTAACCATCAACGCCGATACCGTCTTTGCCGATGAGGCCGCGTACCTAAAGGACGAGCTGGCGATGGTGCTCACGCAAACCCCGAAGTTGGTGGATGAGCCCGTCGGCGCGTCGATTGTGCTCCATCAACGGGAAGGCATCCACCCCGAAGGGTATCGGCTGCTGGTCGATGCCAACGGCGTGGCCATCGAGGCCACCACCCCCGCAGGGGCATTTTACGGCATCCAGTCGCTCAAAGGACTTTTACCCTCGTCGGCATGGGCCGAAAAGAAGGCGTCGATCACGCTGCAAGGGGTTACCATCACCGACGAGCCGCGCTTTGCACATCGTGCCGTGATGCTGGATGTGGCGCGTAATTTCCAGACCAAAGAACAGGTGATGAAAGTACTGGATCTGCTGGCGCTCCACAAGGTGAACGTGATGCATTTCCACTTCAGTGAAGATGAAGCCTGGCGACTGGAAATACTGGGGCTTCCCGAGCTCACCGAAGTCGGCGGCCGGCGGGGGCATACGCTCGATGATGCGGAATGGCTGACGCCGTCCTATGGTTCAGGCCCCGATGTAGCCAACGCAACGGGAAGCGGGTTCTACACCCGTGCCGACTATATCGAGCTGCTGCGGTACGCCACGGAACGCCACATCCGCGTGATCCCCGAGATTGAAACACCCGGTCATGCCCGGGCCGCGATAAAATCCATGGATGCCCGTTACCGCGCCTTTATCGCCAAAGGCGATACCGCCGCGGCGAGGCAATACCTGTTGCGCGACCTCGACGACCAGTCGGCATACCGATCCATACAAAATTGGGACGACAACATCATCAACGTGGCATTGCCATCGAGCTATGCGTTCCTGGAAAAGGTGGTCGACGAGCTCATCGCCATGCACAAAGAGGCCGGAGCGCCCTTACAGACCATCCACTTCGGTGGCGATGAGGTGCCCGATGGGGTGTGGGAAAAATCGCCCGTCGTACATCAGCTGATGGCATCGGAAGCTGGCGTTGCCCACGTAGACGACCTATGGCATTACTTTTTCGGTCGCATAAACGACATGCTGCAATCGCACGGCCTTTACCTGTCGGGATGGGAAGAGATCGGTATGAAGAAAGCCGTGGTTAACGGCCGTCGCAAAATGGTGGTGGAGCCACGCTTTGCGAATGAAAACTTCCATACCGATGTATGGAATAACCTGGGGGACAACGTCGACCTCGCCTACCGCCTCGCCAATGCAGGCTATCAAGTGGTGCTGACCAATGTGACCAACTTTTACATCGATCTGGCGTATAACAGCAGCTTCTATGAACCCGGTCAATACTGGGGCGGTTATGTGGACGTCGAAAAACCGTTCCGGTTCGCACCGTACGATTATTACCGCAACCTAGCAACCGAGGCCAGCGGCGAGCAGCTTACCGACGAAGGTCGGGCCAACATCGTTGGCCTGCAGGCACCGCTATGGAGTGAGATCATCACCTCGCCCCAGCGGATGGAATACCTGCTGCTGCCCAAGCTTTACGGGCTTGCCGAGCGCGCCTGGGCGGCGAGCCCCGCATGGGCGGCCGAGCCGGATGAAAGCAAGGCAGACGAATTATACGCGGCCGATTGGTCGGTGTTTTTAAATACCGTAGCGAAACGGGAGCTGCCCCGCGCGAGCCACTACGCCGGCGGCTTCGCCTACCGCATCCCTACGGCAGGGGTTGTCGAGCAATCGGGGAAACTCCATGCCAATGTACAACTTCCCGGCTTCGCCATCCGGTATACCGTGGATGGCAGTGAGCCCACCGAACAGAGCATGCGTTATACCGAGCCCCTGGCGGCCGAAGGGACGTTGGCTTTCCGTGTTTTCGATGGCGACGGCCGCGGTGGGCGCACGGTCTATTGGAAATAGATGAGCATATAACATAGGCACAGCAGGTATTCCCGCAGCAGTTTGATGGCGTTATGCAGCGTGTTGTAAACCGTGCGCTCGGTCAGCCCACGCGATTGGGCGATTTGGGAAACGGAAAGGCCTTCGTAAAACCGGAGTTGGATGATTTCCTTCTGGCGCTTGGTGAGCTTTCCAAGCGCGGCCTGTAGCAGCTTTGCGCGATGTTCTTCGGTTTGTGAAGCAACGAGGAGGTCTTCATAGGGTAACTCGTAGTCTGTTTGGAAATGCGCCAGTTCCGGCGAACATACCGTGGTCTGGGTATAGGCTAAATAAGTGCGGTATGCGATGCGTTTATACACCGTAATAACGTATTGTTTTTTATTGGTCACGTGCGTCCGGTCATTCCACGTCTTCCAGAGCTCTAGGAACAAGTTGTGGATGCAATCCTTTACCAATTCCGCATCTTTGTACCAATGCAGGCCCAAGCGGTAAAAGTCATCGTAAAAAAGCGTGAAACAGGTATACAGCCCTTCCCGGTCGTCGTTGAAAAACAAGTTCCAGTCTTTCGTTACCGGGTTAGTGTGCATAGTAGGCTTCATCGGATTGAAAAAGTCTAGCCAAGGTAACAAAAATCAACTGTTTTACAACAGGTTGCTGCTTAAATATCTTTTTTCAAGGCCTTGAAAAACCGTTCCTCGCGGTCGGCGAGTGCCAGCAGCTGGTCGGACAGCTTTTCGTAAACATCGCTGCCCGATTTCCGGTTTTTGTAGATCCGCGAGATGTCCAATGCGAAATCGCGCCACGCGTCGCCGATGGCCGTCATTTCTTCCGATCGCCGGGCGAGGGCCTCGTTGTTGAGCAGCGTACCGACCTCCTGTAAGAAGGCGGCATAGATGAACCGGAAGCCACCGCCACCGGTGCCGATTTCTTCCTGCATGCGCACCAGTTGGCCTAGGTAATGGTTCGTTTTTTTGACGCCGATGGTCCGTGGCCATTTGCGGATGTTGCGTGCAACCCATCGCATGGCTCGCACGCCCACGATGGGCACCGGTGCCAGCATGTCATTGCACGTTTGGCGGATACCCTTGCGGATGGCCTGCTCGAGGTCGAGCTGGCCAGGCAGTCGCTCCAGGTAATAGAGGTGTCCTTTGGGTGCCAGTGCACCTTTGGCGAAACGTACGCGCCGCAGCTCCGCTTCGGTGAGCTGCGTGGTGTAGTCCATCACCGGGTCGCTGATGCGGTATCCATTGGCATCCTTGCCGTAGACCACCAGGTTATGCGCATTGAAATGGAACCGGTACTCGTCGGGGAAGTACGTGAGGTGATATACGCCCACCTGCAACCCGACGGGAATGCCTTGGGACAGTTTTTCATCGAGGACGGCCTGTGCCTTTTCGGGCGATGAGAATCGTTGGTGCATGACCTTGATGCCCAGCCGGCGGGCCAGCTTCCGGAAGATGCGCCCCGGCATGGGGCGGTAGCTGAAGCCAGGCGCAAAGTTGACTTCCAGGAAAGGAAGGTATACGAAAAACAATCCGCTGCCGATTCCGAAGACCATCGGCTCGGATAGGGCGACCCCCTGATGGTTCAACAAATTCGATATCACCCCATTCTCGCAATGGGCAGATTGGCGGTGTTCAAAAGCAATGTCCATGTAGTTGTTTAGTCAATTGGCGATTTCAATTGTTCCACGGTAATGCCAAAGGCGTCCGCGTACTTTTGGAGTGTTGTGGCTGTCAGTTTGCCGAATCGCTTGGGCTGGAAGTGCCGCTTCACGAACCAGCGGTGTATGCCCACATAACTGGCCAGCAGCGGGAGGTCCATGCGGTGGAGCTCCATGTAGTAGGCGATGGGGCTGAGCTCGCCCCCCACGACAGCCTTTTTGGTGGCTGCGATGCGCTCGTCGATAAGTGCGAGCGACTCGTTGAGGGCCAGCGTCTTTGCCTCCCACCCCCGGCTCGGTACTGCCGTGTACCGGCCCTGTTCGTCTACCGCGTAGCAGAGTTCGTGGACATTCTTTTTGGCCAAGCTGCCATCGTCCTGTGGTACGTCGTTCTTGTTCATTTTCGCTTACTGATCCTTGGTCTGCAACAACATCTTCATTGTTGCCTGCAACACCACCTCGCCATCCACGGTAATCGTTCCCTGGATATTGCAAATTTTCAAAAAATCCGAAGTAAAAACAAGTTCCGTTCGGGTGCAGGTATGCAGCTCTTGGCCAACCCGCGGTAATGCGGCGACGTGGAGGTCGATGATGGTGCTGATGACGCCCAGGTTATCTTTCTTTTTATCCCAGAGGGACCGGTCGGGCTCGATGAAAAAATAATTGAGGAACACGAAGCTGGTCTGGGCCAGGTTTTCGAGCATCCCCATCTCTGAAAGTACGCCATCGGCTACGAAGAGGCAGTCGGGCATAATGGCAAATGCGGTTTCAGTTTCCAGGCCATCCACACGTACCACACGGTCTACCAGCACCATCGGTGGCCGATGCGGGATAAGCACTTCGATGGTGGGGAAGGTCATGGCGCTATTCAACTTCCTGGGCGATGACGGTCCGCATTTCGCCGGCGGCGATTAGATCGCCGTGGCACCGCACTTCGCCACGTACGGCGGTAACGCCAAACATGCGCTGCAAAATGTGGATGGTGGTCGATAGTTGTTGGCCGGCACGGGGCCTTCGGTGCACCGCGAAGTCCTTGATGGAACCGATATACCCTACCGGGGGCGATAGGTTGCGCGTAAAATAGTCGTACCCTTGGTGCAACGCAATGGTCTGTGCAAAATGCTCAATAACGCCAGCCTCGGTAAGTGCGCCGTTGGTATCCACCAGCACATGCTGTTGGGGGATGTTAAAGGCCGATACGATTCGGTCGGCCCCATATTCAATTAGTGTATCCACCAGCACGAAAGGGGGCTGCTGAGGAATCAGTTTGCAGATCTGTGCTTGCGATGAGATAAGCGCCATAACATTAGGTTACTTCCAACAACGCGTAAACATAAGAAAATCTTCCGCTTTCGGGAACCGATAGCAGTATTTTTTCTCCCTTCTGCAGGGTTTTCGTGTTGAAAAGCTCCTCCAGTTGGATATAGCTGGATGCCGAGCCTACATTGCCGATTTTGTCGAGATTGATGAACCATCGTTTTTCGGGGATGGCTATACCCGCCCGAGCAAACGCTTCAACGAGGCGGTCCTTAAAGAAATAAGACGAGATGTGCGGCAAGAAATGGTCGATTTCGTCGGCGGCCAGCTGATGTTTACGCATTACTTCCTGGATGCTTTGCACCCCTTTCGGGATGACGTACGATTCCAGTAGCTTGATGTCTTGCTTGATGGCAAACATCGATTGCTCCAGCCATGCTTCGGGCGATGCATCGCTCCATGGCAACAGTTTACCATTTTCCTTGATGGCTCCGGCATACATACATGGCTCCAGTTCGTGGGCATACGATATCCCCTCCACCCAGCGGATGGCCAGCGAGGCTCGGTGTTCGTTCGGCTGGTCGCTAAGCAGCATCGCAGCAGCACCGTCCGAAAGCATCCAGCGGAGGAAATCTTTTTCGAAGGCGATGATGGGGTTTTGCTCCAACGCCGCCAGCCGCTCAGATTCATTGTTGAACTTGTCGGCCCGCAACCACGAAGATACCCGTTCGGAACCGGTACACACTGCCCGTTGGGCACCGCCGGTAGCGATGGTCATATAGGCATACTTGAGCGCGTTCATGCCCGATGTACAGATGCCCGATGCGGCGTTGAGCTCCATTGCTTTGTTTTTCCATAGTCCATGAACCATACTGGCATGCGAAGGCAGCAGCTGGTCGGGGGTGGAGGTGCCGCACGACAACACATCCACGTCTGATTTGGTAACTGCTGATTGCGCCATCAATCGGTTGATCGCTTCTACGGTAAGCTCCGCGTTGGTGTGTGTCGGTTGGCCTTCGGCATCGATGGCATAATAACGCGTGGTAATCCGGTTGTTGCGTAATACGATGGCGCGTGCTCTTGAAGGCGCACCATTGATAACCCCCAATACCGTTTCCATCCGATCGTTCGGAACCGGAACATTGGGTAGAAATTTGGCAATCGCATTGATATATACGGTCGGCATTACCGGGGCATTTTAAAATGAACAGACTTATAGTACCTCGTTTCTTTCTCAATGAAAGAAAGGAACGGCAAATGTAGTATTAAAAATAATAAACCGACAATCGGCGCCAGCACCCATATCGCAAAAAGCAGGTAATAGTTGAATGCCTTAAGCCATGGTTTGCGTGCAGCGGCCCCTGGCCCGCCCTTGCTGCGGATGAGCTTGGCCCATTTGGCGAATAGCGTATTCGCCCGTTTATCGGTAAATACGAGCAGCGGCCGGATCATCACGGCACCCTGGGCGAGCAGTTCATCCTGCAGGTTATGGTAGTTGCCATGCTTTAAATGTGCCAATATCTGCACCCCGAATTTGTCGGATTCCGCGATATCTTTATCCGAAACCCCCGGCTTCGGGAATATGCCGAGGTAAGCGTCTTTCCGTCCGCTCATCATCCAGTGCACGATGGTGATTACGCTGACGTGGTTGAGGTGTCGGTCTACCCGTACGATGTTGCCCACGTGGTTGGCTCCCACATCGTGCAAAAGTCGTTTCACCTTCTCCTGCGCCATGACCCACATATTGCGGCAGTTGATCACGGTAATTACCGGCTTGCCACGTAGCAGCCGGTGGCCGGCATCACTTTTCAAAAATGCGTTGAACGGAATCGACGGGGAGAGATACCACACTTGGTAGCCCAGTACGATGAGGTCGTAATCCTGTTGAAAGATAGCGTCGTCAACGGGCTCCAGTTCGCAGGGGAGCTGCAGAAACGATTCGGGGAACGCATCAAAGAAGGTATAGCCATCCCACGGAAAGGGATAGTCGGAAACCGGTGTAATGCGATGGTAGGTCAGTTCGACTTCCGCATCGGCTTCGAGGGGCGAAAGCAACCGATCCAAGATCTGTTTCTGTTGCCCTGTTTGGGTATAATAAACGACTAAAACGCGCTTCATGCTTTCCAGAAATCGTAATAATTAAACCATTGCAATGGATATTTCGTTAATATATGCTCTATACTCTGTACATAGGCTTGCAGCAACGACTGGGCATCGCGGTGCGTAAACGAGGCGGTACGCGCATACAGGTGGTAGTGGCGGTTGCGTTCACGCATGACGTAAACGAACAACACCGGCGTGCTCAACCGCGAGCTAATGAGGAATGGCCCTGCCGGGAAATGGGCCTCCTTGCCGAGGAAGCTGGCCGTCATGGTCTTGCTCCCTTCCACAAACCGGTCGCCCGTGAAACAGATCATCCCTTTTCCGTCGATTACTTGATTGATTTCGAACACGTGCGACAGGTCGTCTTTCACCACGATGAATCCTGTTTTGGGTTTGGCCATGATGTTGGCCAGGTACGACTTGATGGCCCGTTGTTCTTCATCGGTTGTTACCAAGTGGATCTGCTTGTCAAACTCGCCCATGAAATATTGCGATACCTCGAAATTGCCCACGTGTGCGCTAATCAGTATGCCGGCACTATTGTCTTTGGCTAATTGCCGGATGTGGTCTATCCCGTCGAATTCATACGTGTATTTATGTTCCAGGCCCGCCGTGATGGCAATCTTGTCGATGATAGTCTGCCCGAACACAAAGTAATTGCGGTAAGTGTCGATGACGCTTCGGACGAAGCCGTATTTGCGGTGATGGCGGAAATAATCGTATATCGCGGCCGTTTGGTGTGGCGAGCTGACGAAATAATATAGCGAAACGAAGATGAGTAGGAAATAGGCAACGGGTATCCCCGCGTGCTTAATCAGGAAAATAAATATTTTGTATCCGGAAACGGTACCCTTCGATTTTCCTTCCCATTCAGCCATTGGATGTGATTAGGCAATCGCATGTATCTTGCTGCCGATTAAGTCGTATAGATTGTCGAATGTGTTTACGTTGGTGAAATCCTTGCTTTCTAATTTGATGCCGAAGTTGGATTCGATGAGGACCACAAGATCCACGTAGTCCAAGCTGTCCAAATCCAGTGATTCCTTCAAATCCGCGCCAGGTTTAATGACATCGGACTCCACCTCGAACTCCTCGATCAAAAATCGATTGGTAATATCAATAATCTCTTCCCTGCTCATGGATGCTGCCCTATTACAGTTTTTTTACAATTAATGCGGAGTTCGTTCCGCCGAATCCAAAAGAATTTGACAAAAATACATTAAAATTTTGGTTTATGGTATTTTTTACCAAACTCAGGCCGCTCGCCGTTTCGTCCACTTCTTGTAGGTTGATGTTGGGGGCGATGAATCCATGATGAGCCATGAGGAGCGAATAAACGACCTCACTGGTGCCCGCCATCCAGCATTCGTGGCCGGTCATCGACTTGGTGGAACTGACCATCGGCCCCGAACCAAACAGTTGTGTAAGGGCCCGGGCCTCATTGGCATCCCCCATGGGCGTAGATGTGGCGTGGGCGTTGATATATTCGATATCGGCCGGTGTAAGCCCCGCTTGTTGCAAAGCCATTCTCATCGCTTCCGTAGGGCCCTCCACATTGGGCGTGGAGATGTGATCGCCGTTGGAGGAGAAGCCGTAGCTCAGTACTTCGGCCAGGATAGGAGCGCCCCGTTTCACGGCCGTGTCGTAGTCTTCCAGGATGATGGTGGCTGCACCACCCCCCGGCACCAGGCCGTTGCGGTCTTTGTCAAATGGGCGGGATGCTTTGGCGGGTTCATCTTCTCGATCGGAAAACACACCTAACCCATCGAAACTGGCCATGGCATATTTGTTGGTTTCCTGGGCACCACCACAGATCACGCAGTCCTGTAGCCCCTGTTTGATAAACAGGTAGGCCAGGCCGATGGCGTGGGAACCGCTGGCGCAGGCGGCGCTGATGGTCATGTTGATGCCGCGGATGCGGAAAATGGTCGATAGGTTCATCGTCACCGATGAGTTCATCGATTTGAAAATCGCTCCTGACCCCACCAGTGTGGTGTCTTTTTTCTGGCGGACGATATCGATGGATTCCAGCACGGCCTGCGATACGCTGTCGTTGCCGTATACCAGCCCAACCACATGCTCATCGAAGAAACCTTCGGTTATCCCCGCTAGCCTGAGCGCTTCCTGTGTCGCCACATAGGCATATTCACTCTCTTCGCCCATGCTGATGCGCTGCCGGCGCGACAATGCTTTGGTGAGGTCGGGCCGGGGCACGGCGCCCATCAATGCCGAGCGGTAGCCGAAATCCTTGCGATCCTGCGAAAACACGATGCCCGAGCGGCCATGGTATAGCGAATCGCGCACTTCCTCCAGGTTCTTTCCTAGCGAAGAGTAGATGCCCATCCCGGTAATAACGACGCGGCGTTCCATCACGAATAAATCCCACCGTTGATGTTAATCACTTCCCCGGTGATGTACGACGCCTTTTTGGAGGCGAGGAAACAGACCAGATCGGCCACTTCCTCCGCTTTTCCGAAGCGGTTCAAAGGGATTAATTTCTTCAATTCGTCGACATTCAATGTGCTGGTCATGTCGGTTTCGATGAATCCAGGTGCCACCACGTTTACCGTTACCTTGCGCTTGGCCACTTCCTGTGCCAAGGCTTTGGTAGCGCCGATGAGACCGGCTTTCGCGGCGGAGTAATTGGCTTGTCCGGGTGTGCCTTTCACGCCCGAAACCGAGGCCACGTTGATGATGCGGCCGTAGCGTTGCCGCAGCAGGTCTTCGATAAGTGGTTTGGTGACGTTATAAAAACCGTTCAAACTCGTTTGGAGGACGGCGTCCCAATCTTCGCTTTCCATCCACATGAATAGCCCATCGCGGGTGATGCCCGCATTGTTCACGATCACTTCTATGCGGTCGTTGGGATGCTCGGCTTTCCACTTGGCCAATTGCGCACGGGTTTCGTCGCGGACGCCCACATCGAAGGGCAGCAGCTCTGCTTCGCCACCATTTGCCGCAATCAGGCTGCGGGTTTCCGCTGCAGCTTCGGTGTTCGATTGGTAGTTGATGATGACCGGATAGCCCAATTCTCGTGCGAGGGCGACGCATATCGCCCTGCCGATGCCCCGCGACCCGCCAGTCACCAATGCATATCGTTTGCCGTCCATTAGTCGTTTGCTTTTACATGGTCCTTTATCGCTGCCAGGAAGGGCGAGAGTACCATATCCTCTTTAAAGATAGGGACAATTGCCCGGATGTCGGTATAAATCTTTCTACTTTTTGACGAAAGACGATCCGTACAGCCAAGCGACTCTACCGCCTGCACGAGCGTAAGCAGCTGGATAGCCAACACTTCGTAGGCGTTGTCTATGACCCGCTTGGTGAGCCAGGCCGAGTTGGTACCCATGCTGACGATATCCTGGTTGTCTTTGTTGTTGGGGATACTGTGCGTATAGATGGGGGTGGCCAGTGTCTGGTTTTCGGCTGTCGTTGACGTTGCGGTGAATTGGGCACCCTGCATGCCGAAATTGAGCCCCAGTTTACCCAGGTTTACGAAAGAAGGCAGTATGCCATTCAATGATGAATTCAGCAGGTAATTAAGCTGTCGTTCCATCAACATGGTCAACTTGGCGATGGCGATACGAAGCGTGTCCATTTCGAAGGCGATATAATCGCCATGGAAGTTGCCGCCGTGGTATACGCTGGCCGAGGCCACGTCGATAATGGGGTTGTCGTTTGCCGAGTTCACCTCTTCGATTAGCGTGATGGTGCTGTGCTGTATGGCGTCCCAAATAGGGCCCAAAATCTGCGGCACGCACCGAATGGAATAGTATTCCTGGAGTTTATCCTTGAATATCGTCTCTTCTACTTTCCGGTCGTACAGGTGCTCGGGGCGCTTCCGGATGAGTTTACTGTCGGCGATGATTTCGCGCATGCGCGCCGCCACTTGGCGCTGGCCGTCGTGCCGTTTTGCGGCGTTGAGCGTTTCGGAGAGGTGGTCGTCGTAAGCGCTCACCAGCTCATTCATCATGGCCGAGCATGCTACTGACCAGTCCAGTAGGCGTTTGCCGTAAATCACGTTGACGATGCCGATGCCCGTCATCGCCGAGGTGCCGTTCAGTAGCGCCAAGCCTTCGCGGATATGCACCTGCATGGGTCGTAGCCGCTCGTTGGCAAACGCCTGAGCGGCGGGCACCTGCTTGCCACGGTAAATCACGTCGCCCTCGCCGATCATGTTCAATGCAAGGTGTGCTAGCTGTACCAGGTCGCCGCTGGCACCCACACCACCGTGCTGGAAAATCACCGGGAGGATATTCCGGTTCAGCATCTCCTGCATGAGTTCAACTACGGAAGGGTGCACCCCCGAGAAGCCCAACGAGAGTGTATGTAACCGGGCCAACAGGATGGATTTCGCATAGAGCGGATCCATGATATCGCCCATGCCGGCGGCATGGCTGCGTATCAGGTTGTACTGCAACTGCGTTTGGTCGGCATCGGCAATACGGTATTGGGCCATGGGGCCAAACCCCGTGTTGACGCCGTATATGATTTTATCTTTGGCAAAATCGCGTAAAAATTGGTGGCTTTGGCTGACTTTATCCGATGTGCTGCCGGCTAGTTTGATCTTTTCATCATCAAAAAGCACCGCGTGGAAATCGGCCAGGGCAATCGGGTTCGTTAGTTCTATCATTTAGTCGGAAATGCGTACAATTAAAGCGGTTGCAAACTTAGATAAACTTGCTTTTATATGCAAGTTTGTCTAAGTTTGGGCGGTCCATACACCATTTTATCGATATGATTTCAGAACAGGTTGATGTCTTAGTCATCGGAGCGGGACCGTCGGGTGCCGTGGCCGCCGCTATCTTGCACAAGCAGGGAGTCAAATTAAAGGTCATCGAGCGGGAGCACTTTCCTCGGTTTGTGATCGGTGAGAGCCTCATCCCCCGTTGTATGGACCACTTCGAAGAAGCAGGGTTTGTAGAGGCAGTCGAAGCCAAAGGCTTCGAGCGCAAGTACGGGGCGCGTTTCCTGCGGGGCGACGAGGTATGCTGGTTTGATTTTAGCCAGAAATTTTCTGCGGGGTGGGATTGGACCTGGCAGCTCCCGCGTGCTGAGTTCGATAAAACCCTCACCGATGTGTTGCAGGAGCGGGGTGTGGATATCGCTTTCGGTACCACGGTGGAGAACGTGGTGTTCCAAGGTACCGATTCGGTCACAACTGTGCGCAACCAGCAGGGCGAGCAACGCGAAATCCATGCCCGCTTCTTGATTGATTGCAGCGGTTATGGCCGGGTGCTGCCGCGGTTGTTCGATTTAGACGAACCTTCTAAATTTCCACCCATGGCGGCCACGTTTGTCCATGTGGAAGATCCGCGGCGCCCTACGGACGAGGAGGGTACCCTGATCACATTCGATGTGCTGGAGCAGAAGGTATGGTTCTGGGTCATCCCATTTTCCAACGGCAAGTCGTCGTTGGGGCTGGTTTGTCCGAAAGAACATCTCGAGGCCATTCAAAAGGAAACCCCTACCGAGACGTTTCGCTACATCATCAACCAGTCTGATTATTACCGGAAGCGGTTCGAAGGCATCGATTTCCTTTTCGAACCCAAGCAGATTGTCGCTTATACCAAAGCGTCAAAAAAGCTGTACGGCGAAGGGTTTGCCATTACCGGCAACAGCGCTGAATTCTTGGACCCCGTGTTTTCATCGGGCGTATGCTTCGCCACCGAGTCGGGATCGAAAGCCGCCAAACTAGCCATCAGGCAGCTTCAGGGCGAATCGGTCGACTGGCAGCGGGAGTATGAAGAACACATGCAATGGGGCGTAAGTGTATTCCGGTCGTACATCCGCGACTGGTATTCGGGTGATCTTCAGAAATTCTTCTTCCATAAGGAAGTGAACGAAGATGTGCGCCGTAAAGTGTGCTCCGTATTGGCGGGCTATGTGTGGGATAAGGATAATCCATTTGTGAAGAAGCACGACCGCGCAGTGAGGGCTGTGACACATATGTTGCCTTAATTGTGAATAAATGAGCCTGTTAGATCGTGTTCACCGATAAGCAAGGTCTCGGATTCACACACGCACAAGTTCATGAGAAGTCTCCTACATCCATTATGTTTTTTAGCACTATGTAGCACATCTTGTGTGGGCATCCGACAAATGCCTTCCATCATCTCCAATTACAACAATAGCGTTGGCGAGCGTGTAACTTTATCGCGCAACAACTACACTTTGCCCAACGGTCTTCTCCGAAAAAGCCAGCAGGGCCTGTGGGAACTGTATGTCGCTGGCGATCCGCTGGAACGTGGCCTGGCCAATGGCATCCTCACCGAAGAGCTGCTCCACCGGCAGGAGGCGGCCTTCGTGTCGCAGGTGCAGGAACTCGTGCCGTCTCGATTCCGCCAATGGTTGCTTCGACGGTTCCTCGACCACTTCAATAGGCGGCTTACCCACCATATACCCGCGGCTTACCAGGCCGAGATTTACGGCCTTTCGCGTTCAGCTTCCGACACGTTTAATTTCATTGCGCCACCATACTCGCGCCTCCTGTACTTCCATGCCGCCCACGACATCGGCCACGCCCTACAAGACCTTGCCTTGGTGGGGTGCACGTCGTTTGCTGCGTGGGGAAACCATACGGCCGATGGGCGGCTGCTTATTGGCCGTAATTTCGATTTTTATGCTGGCGATGCTTTTTCGGAGGAAAAGATCGTCGCATTCATCGCGCCCGACCAAGGATATAAACATGCCATGGTGACGTGGGCTGGGATGATCGGTGCGGTATCGGGCATGAACGAAAAAGGACTGACGGTGACCATCAACGCGGGCAAGTCGGCCATTCCGCACCAAGCCAAAACACCCATTTCATTGCTAACGCGTGAAATCCTGCAATATGCCCGTAATATCGATGAAGCCATTAACATTGCCCGTCAGCGAGAGGTGTTTGTATCGGAATCGATCATGGTAGGCAGCGCCGCCGACGGGAAAGCCATACTCATCGAAGTGTCGCCCCATAAAATTGGCGTCTATGAAGTGCCTAATGCAGTTGACGAGTTGGTGTGTGCCAACCATTTCCAAAGCAAGCCCTACCGTACGGACAAGCGTAACTTAAGACAACTGGCCGAGAGCCATTCGAAGTACCGTTTCGACCGCATGAATGAACTGATGGCGCAGCGGCCGAAACTAACGCCAGCAGACGCGGCCGCCATGCTACGCAACAAGGAGGGGATAGGCGGAGTAGATCTGGGGTATGGCAACGAGAAAGCGATTAATCAGCTTCTTGCCCACCATGCCGTTATCTTCCAGCCCGAAGACCGGCGCATGTGGGTTGCTGCCGCCCCCTACCAGCTAGGCGAATTCGTGGCCTATGATCTTGATGTGGTGTTCAAGCGCCTGGAGGCGCTGGATGCAGGACTGCCTCTTGCCGTCGATTCGCTGACCATTCCCGCCGATCCGTTCGCTTCGTCGCCCGATTTCCAGAAATATGAGGAATTTCGCGTGCAGATGCGTAACTTGGAAGCTGCTATCGCGACGGAGACACCAGTAGCCGATACCGCGCTGCACGATTTCCAACAGCTCAACCCGATGTTTTGGAAAACCGATTTCCTCATCGGTGAGTATTACCTGAGCCAGCACCGCCAAGCTGACGCCTTGCGGCATTACCGATTAGCGGCAAGTAGGGAGGTAACGACGAAGGCCGACCGTACGTTGATACAAAAACGGATTAGAAAATGTATAAGATGACCATACCGTCCATTGAACAAGCTCCACGCGAAAACATCAACCAATTTCAGGAGGAACAGCTGCAGCACCTTATGGGATACCTTCAGGCCAACTCGGCCTTTTATCGGCAGGTTTTCCAAACCTATGGTGTCGACCCGCACAGCATACGCACATTGGCCGATCTTACGCGTCTCCCTTTTACTACGAAGGAACAGCTACAGCAGGATAACCTGGCCTTTCGCTGCGTGGCCACATCGCAAACGGCCGATTACGTGACCACCTCTGGAACGTCGGGCGATCCGGTGTTGCTGGCATTAACCGATAAGGACCTCGATCGGCTCGCGTATAACGAATCGCTTTCTTATCAGTGCATGGGGATGGCTGCCGGACAATCCGTGCAGCTGACCACCACCCTCGACCGTCGTTTTATGGCCGGTCTTGCTTATTTCCTGGGTGCCCGCAGGGCCGGTATTGGCGTGGTGCGGGTCGGTTCGGGTGTGCCGGAGCTGCAATGGGGCACCATTGCGCGTGTGCAGCCGGATGCGCTGATATGTGTGCCGTCGTTCCTACTCAAGATGATCGAGTTTGCAGACGCCAATGGTATCGATTATCGGCAGAGCAGTATAAAGAAGGCACTCTGCATCGGTGAGCCCATACGCAATCCCGACTTCTCACTCAACGCATTGGCTAGCCGTATCCGGAGCAAATGGGACATTCAGCTTTTTTCTACTTACGCCTCTACAGAGATGGCCACGGCCTTTACCGAATGTGTTCACGGCGTGGGGGGGCACCACCACCCCGAGCTCATCATCACGGAATTTGTAGACGATACGGGCAACCCAGTTGCTGATGGTGAGCCGGGCGAATTGGTAGTTACGACGCTGGGCGTGGAAGGCATGCCGTTGCTGCGCTTTAAAACCGGTGATATTGTTCAGCCCCATTACGCCCCATGTGCGTGTGGGCGGACCACCTTACGGCTGGGTCCTGTCATCGGTCGTAAAAACCAGATGGTCAAATACAAGGGAACTACCCTCTATCCACCCGCATTGTTCGATTTACTGAACGATATGGAAGAGATTGTGAATTACGTGATCGAAATAGCCTCCGATGAATTCGGCGAAGATGAGATTACAGTAAAAGTAGGTGCTGATGTCACATCCGACGAATTGCTGTTGAAAATCAAGGATCGGTTCCGTGCAAAACTCCGGGTAAGTCCGAAAATCGTCTTTGCATCCATCGAAGATATCAACCGGATGAGGTTTCCGGAAAACGCCCGGAAGAGCGTTACGCTACTTGATCATCGGGGTAAGCACCTTACCGATTCCGTGCAGCGATTTTAGAAAGGAACGCTTCTTTCCGTCGGGTCGATACATCGACTGCCGTACCATCATCCATCGTCAGGAATCCACTTTTGTCGTATTTAACCACACGGGTAAGGTTAACGAGGTGTGCATGATGTACACGGAAAAAGCCATGGCCTTCAAGCAGCTTTTCGTAACCTTTTAAGGTTTGCGAAACCAGTATTTGATCTCCGCCGTGCATGCAGAACTGCGTGTAATTTCCCTGTGCTTGGCACCTTACGATGTCTGCTATGGGTACAAAATCCCATCCTTCCATGGAAGGTAGCGCTATTTTCGGACGAATTTCTGGCGTTCGATTGAGGTGTTCGAAGAGGATGTCATAGCGCGCTAAAGCGTGCTTTCGCTCCAAGCTATCGGCGGCTTTGTGCAGGCTGTCCAGAAGGTCGCCCTCGTCGATGGGTTTGAGCAGGTAGTCGATGGCGCTGAATTTAAATGCCTGGACGGCGTAATGATCGAAGGCGGTGGTGAAAATGATGGCTAGACCTGCCGCATCGATTTGGCGTAGGAGATCAAACCCCGTTTGATGCTTCAATTGGATATCCAGGAAAAGCAATTCAGGGTTCAGTTCACCGATGGCTGCGACACCCTGATCCACCGTTTCGAAAGTGCCCAACAACCGGACCTTGTCAGTCGCGAACTGTTTTAGGATGCGTTCCAGGTGTTCGGTACAGTGTGGTTCGTCATCAACGATAATAGCATTGATCATCTGTATATTCATTTAAAACGCGAATGCGAGCGGTAGTTTTACCGTTACCGCCAATCCATTCGGCAAATCAGTGAAAAAGATGGAGGCATCCGACGGTTGCCCCCTGCCCGTAATGGCCACGCGTGCCTGTGTCAGCGCGATGCCCATCGATCGTTTGGGCGATACGGCAGTGCTAAGTGCGGTAACGCGGCCTACGCCGTTGTCTTCGACAACGTAGCATAACGATTCCTGTTCCCGACGGATCCTTATCCTTATGCAGCCCGGCCCCTCCTTGGGCATCAGCCCGTGCCAAATGCTGTTTTCAATAAGTGGCTGCAAGATTAAGGGAGGTACCAGTGTGTTTTCCGGATCGATATCTGCCGCCATATCGATCTCGTAGGAAATTTTCCCTTTCAGGCGCATCGCCTCCAACTGCATGTACATTTCGAGTGCCTGCAAATCCGTTGCCAATGGGATCTCTTGGTATTCCGAGTTTTCGAGGATGAGGCGGACCAGCTTAGCGAAGCGGTTCAAGTAATCACCGGCCGTTGCGAAATCTTTCGATGCGATGCTGTTACCGATGGCGGTCAGTGCATTGAAGATGAAGTGCGGGTTCATTTGCGCCCTCAACGCCTTCATTTCCGTATCGGCTACCAGCGCCTCAAATACGGCGGTCTTTTTGCGCTCATCGCTATCGCGTTGGCGCTTGTACAGCCGCCAGCCGAGTATGACAGCTCCTAATACCGTCAATGCCATTCCACCGATTGCGTAAGTTATGGCACGTTGGCGGCCCATTTCCGAGGCCGCCACGGCCTCTTGTTTTTCCAGCATAAACCGCATTTCCTTGCGGGCGATTTCCGCTTTCTTTTCTTCATTCACCGTGCTGTCCCGAAGGGCGATGAATCGTTTGTAGGCAAATAGTGCTTCGGTGGCATGGCCCTGTTCTTCATGGATCTGGCTTAATGTCCGCCACGCGTTTGCCTGCCATTCCAGCGCCCCCACCTCTTCGGCAAGCGCAAGGGCTTGCTTACTGTGGCGTTCGGCTTCGGCATAGTCATGCTCGTTCATCAACAATTCGCCCATGCTATTGAGTACGTTCGCCTTGATTCCCGTGCTACTTAGCTCCTCGGCCAATGCCAGGCAAGCCCTGAAATGACAGAGCGCTGTGGTATCATTGCCCTGTTTGGCGAAAGCCCGGCCCAGATTATTATGGATAGCCATCTTAAACCGCTGGTTGGCTGTCGCTTGTGCTAAGGAAAGGGCTTCCGTTAGATAAGCGATTCCTTCGGGTATGTTTTGCTGTTCAATGTAGATACTTGCCATGTTGACCGTGGCAATCACTCGATTGGTGGTGTCGTGCAGTGCTTCCGAGACGGCCCGAAAATGGCGGTAATGTTCCAGTGCCTTATCGAGTTGTCCCAGATCGGCATAGATGTTTGCAATGTTGTTATCGATAGACGCATTAAACGGTTTGTCGTCGAAGGGTGTGGCGGTTATTAGGGCCTGTTGGAAACAATCCAATGCCCGCAGCAGGTCGGACCGTTCGTAATGGATCACGCCCTCCTGGCGCAGCGCATAGGCAATCCCCTTCTGCCAGCCAAGACTGGTGGCTAGTGTATGGGCATCGCGTGTATAATCCATAGCTTCATCGGGGTCATTCCAAACCAGTGCGTTGGCGATGTCCAGCATCAGGCTCACGCGGGCAGTGTCTAGCTGGAGAGAAGACGCAAGTTCATCTTTGAGCGAATCCAACAGCGTTTGTCCGGTGGCGGATAAACAGGTCAGGGCCATGCAGATAAAGGTTGTCAGTTTCTCCATACGAAACAAATGTGAATCAAACTTACATAAAGCAACAGTTAAATGCAATTATAAAGTGTAAGTTAACAGTTAATCATTCAGTCGCCACAGGTAGTCATTCTAGGTTGCAATTCATCGGAATATAGTGTCACTTTACGTGAAACAGCTAAAAAATAGTGGCCATGAAATTTCACCGTTTATTCTTTATCACTGCCTTTTCGGCACTCATTCTTTGTTTGTCGTGCAGTAAATCCGATAGTGAACCACCGGAAGAAAATCCGGCTGGCAGCTATTACATCCGGTACAAGGCCAACGGCGTGCTGCACGAGTATACCGGCGATAACCTGGTCTACGCATTTGTGCTTACGCTTGCCAAGACCGGAGCCCACCAGTGTCTCATCCAAGGGCGGTTGCATGAAAAAGACCAAAACAAGGATGCGATTTTCATTGCCGTTACGGATAAGGTGCCCCTCGAAACAGGGACAACCTACCGACTAGCGGATTGGCTTGAATGGCCGGAACATAATCAACGTATCTCGCAGGTTTTCGGATCGCATTATAGCGCCTCTGACGATAAATACTTCGCACAACTGGATCAGCTCGGGTCGCTACCCTTCGAGGTGAAAGACGCAGCAACGGCCCAATTCAGCCAGTTTAACGACAAGACCGCCAAGGGTACATTTTCCATGCGGGCATTTACCACATATCCGGAGTTGAAAGAAGTGATGATCACCGATGGCGAATTTTACGTGCCTATATTGGCTTCAAACAATCCATAAATCCTTAATGTTATGATGTTTACTTTAATCACCCTGATCGTCATTATGCTTTTATTTGCTGCGGGTTCGTACAACACCTTGCAGAAATTGGCCCAGCATGTGCGTGAGGCCGCATCGAACGCACAGGTGGCCATCAGTAAGAAGCTGACGCTCATTAATCAATTAATTGATGTGGTGAAGAATTATCAAGAAAGTGAGCAGTTGGTCCAGCTCAAGGTGTCGCAGGATGCGTCGGCCTCTGATCTGGCCGGCTCCTACCAGCAATCCGGAAACGTATTGGCCGCCGTACAGGGCATCGCTGAGAAGTTTCCCAACCTGAAGGCAAGCGAGCAGTATCATCGGCTGGTAGATAGCATCCAGCAATGTGAGCAAAACATCCAGGACAGCCGAGAGCGGTATAACCATGCGGTGAAAGAATACAATACCAAGCGGCTACGGATTCCTACGGTACTTATTGCGAAATCATTGGGGTTTCCTGACGCGCCTTACCTGCAATTCGATGTTTCGGGGATAAATGAGGTTACATCCTTACAGGACTTCAAGACAGACGACGGCGAACGGCTCAAACAATTGTTTTCCGGTGCGAGTAGTAAAATCGTTGATTTGGCTGGCCAGGCTGGAAAGGCAGGCACAGAAATGATAGCGAAAATGAAAGATGGGCAGGAAAATCGGGTTGAAGGGCCGAAATCCGAGCGGGGCTTTGACTCGTGACGGCGGATGCACGTATTCCACTAAGTTACTCTTACGTCCCCAATTTTCATCCCGTGCTACTTAGCTTTGCAAGATCGTTGATGAACTGCTCGCAAGCCGATTCGGTGGTCGCCCATGAGGTTACCAGCCGAATGGCCGCGTGTTCCCGATCGATAGGTTGCCAAACGTGGAATAGGTATTTTTCAGCGAGTTTGTCGATAATCCATTTAGGCAATATCGGGAAAAGCTGGTTGGAGCATGGCGGCACAAAAAAAGGGTAGCCCAACTGTTCGAGGGCCTGGGCCATGATTTGTGCCTGCGCATTGGCGTGGCTCGCCAACTCGAAGATCAGATTATCGCGGAATAGTTCGCGGAATTGCAGCCCCAGCACCCGGCCTTTTGCCAATAAGGCCCCCCGCTGCTTGAGGTGGTAGCCAAAACCGCTCCGCAGTTCGGGGTGGATCATCACCAGCACTTCACCGAATAAGCCGCCGTTCTTGGTGCCGCCAATGGAAAATGCATCGGTGAGCGCCCCGATGTCTGCCAATGTCAGGTCGTTGCCAGCCGCAACCAGCGCTGCTGGCAGTCGTGCTCCATCGAGGAAAAGGTACCATCCCTGTGTTCGACAGAAGGCGGATAGGGCGGTGAGTTCCGCTTTACTGTATACTGTGCCCAATTCGGTCGTGTTCGATAGGTACACCATCTTCGGCTGGGTGCTATTGGCATTGCCCAATTGGGCCACCAGCGGCTTCAGCCTGTCCACGGTGACCTTGCCGTCGGTCGTATCGACGATTTCCACACGGTGCCCGGTCGCCTCAATGGCGCCCGCTTCGTGTCCGTTGATGTGCCCGGTCTGCGCCGCGACGACAGATTGGTAAGGTTTCAGTGCTGCCGCGATGACGACCAGGTTAGCCTGTGTGCCACCGGATACGAAATGGATGTCGGCTTCGTATCCCGGTATCAGCTTAGCAATTGCCGCCCTGGCCTCGATGGAATAGTCATCATGGCCATAGCCGATTTGCTGGATGCGTGCGGTCTCTTCCAGTGCACGCAAGATATTGGGATGGCAGCCTTCGCTGTAGTCATCTCTGAAAAAGTGGATAAATGCACTCATCTCCGTTGTTATATGGGTAATTATAATATTTTTCCACTGTCACACGGTGGGAAAAACCCAAGGCGCTCGGTATTGCGGCTTGATATAAGCATCCGCGACGGTTTGGTGGAATGATGGCGGGAGTACTATCAAAACAATCCCATCTGCCCGTTGTCGTCCACACGGATGTCGTCGGGGTTGGTGATTTCAAAATCGACCTTTGGTTTTGGCTTGGCCGAAGGAGTACTTGTATCCCCCACCTTTTTTTCTTCCTGTCCAGGTTCCTTTTCCGGTGTTCCCTTTTGAGTTTCCTTTCCTATGCTTTCAGCCTTATCGGCTGGCTTTGGTGCTTTGGGCGCTGGCTTTTCCGCTTCTTTTTGGGTTTTCGGGGCATCCGTAGGTACCGGTTCTTCTTTGAGTGTCGGTGTCGCTTTCAATTCGCCTTCGGGCACTGGTGCATTTTCGGAGGCATTTTCCGGTTGGTCCACAGGCGTGGGCGCCGCCATCGGTGTTTCCGTCGCCGGCTCCTCCGCAGTGAGTAACGTCACCTTGGTCACCTCATGCGCACTCAACCGATTTCCTTGTGCTTTCATGCCCTTCACGTCGACGATATCCGTAAGGGATTGCTCTACACTTTCGGGTGTGCGGTTTTTGCCTTTAAGGATATCCACCTCTACCACGGGACTTGCCCCGTTGGTGATCAGGATGAGCTTCGATCCTGGCTCATCATTGATGACTGACGTACGCTTACCGATGGGAAGGTCGTCAAATACGAATCGCTTTACGTAGTACACGCCCGACTTACCGTCGCGGTGTACCACACTGTATACCTGTTGGGGGTTGAACTGTTCAATGCGAAGCAGCTTGTCGTCGAAGTGGTTACTCAGGTCAAAGCTGGTGAGCTCGTAGGTGCCGTCGGCCATCACCGTGAGGATTTTGTCGTCGCCGTCGAACTCACCGAGGTATTGGCCACGGCCGTCAGCATTGAGCCGCCTGAGCACGTCGTCAAACCACACCTTCCGTCCAGCCAGGGTAGATACGCCTTTGCTTTTCAAGACGATTTTCTTGATTGGGTATTTGGTCACGATATTGCCTTGGGAGCTGCGTCCTTTGATGGCTACGTCGGCAAAATCGATGTCGAACTGCAATTTGCGGAGCTTCGACTGCGGTTTGAGTTGTATGCCTACTACCTCGGCCTCGCCATTTGGGTTCGCGGTGAAATATTGCACGCGTGACCCTTTCTCGCCTTTGGTAAGGTCATATTCCTTATCGCGCGTCACACCCAATACCGAAAAGCGCTTCACGTAAGACGTGCCCGTCTTCCCGTCACGGTAAATCGCGTTGTACACCGTGCGGTCATCGCCTTTTTTGAATACGGCAACATGGATTACATCTTTCCCCACAAACACTTTGTCCTGTACTTTGGTCACGAGGAACTTGCCGTCGTTGCGGAACACGATGATATCGTCGAGATCGGAGCAATCGCCTACGTATTCGTCCTTGCGTAGGCCGGTACCCACGAATCCATCAGCGCGGTTTACGTACAATTTCACGTTGGCGAGGGCTACTTGTGAGGCCTCCACACGGTCGAATACCCGCAGCGCTGTTTTGCGCTCGCGTCCCTTGCCGTATTGCTTTTTAAGGCGCTCGAACCACGCGATGGCATAGTCCGTAAGGTGCCGCAGGTGGTGGCGTACCTTCTTGATTTCCTCTTCCAGCGCTGCCAACTGCTCATCCGCTTTTTTCACATCAAAGCGGGTAATGCTGCTCATGGGTTTGTCAATCAGTTTGCGGTAGTCTTCAGGTAATATCTCCCGGTAGAACTGGTCGAAAAAGGGAGTGAATAGCGTAGTGAGTACCTGCACTACCGTGTCGAAGTCACCCGAATTCTCATAATCCTTGTGCTTGTACATCCCTTCCTGGATGAAAATCTTGAGCAGGCTGCTGAAAAATATTTTCTCTTGAAGCTCTTTGAGGCGGATTTCGAGCTCCTGCCTAAGGAGGGATTTCGTTTGCTTGGTATTGGCGATGAGGATATCGTTCACACTCATGAAGTGCGGTTTGTCGCCACGAATCACACAGGTGTTGGGCGATATAGACACTTCGCACGAAGTGAATGCATAGAGGGCATCGATGGTCATATCGGGCGAAATGCCCGGTGCCAGGTGTACGATGATCTCCACATGCTGTGCCGTATTGTCCTCTATTTTCTTGATCTTTATTTTGCCCTTGTCATTGGCGGTGACGATGCTGTCGATGAGTCCGCCGGTGGTAGTGCCATAGGGGATTTCGGTGATGGCCAGTGTTTTTTTGTCACGTTCCTCGATTTTGGCACGTACGCGGATTTTTCCGCCGCGCTGCCCTTCGTTGTACGCCGAACAATCGGCCTGTCCGCCGGTGGGAAAGTCGGGCATCAGGTTGGGGCGACCGCCCTGCAATACCTCAATCGATGCGTCGATGAGTTCGATGAAGTTGTGGGGCATGATCTTGGTGGCCAGCCCCACGGCGATTCCCTCGGCCCCTTGTGCCAACAGGAGAGGGAACTTCACCGGCAAAGTCACGGGTTCACGGTTACGGCCATCGTAGCTCAGCTGCCATTCGGTGGTATCGGGATTGAACACCACGTCGTTGGCGAATTTAGAGAGGCGTCCTTCGATGTAACGCGGCGCGGCGGCCGAGTCGCCTGTGATGGGGTCGCCCCAGTTGCCCTGGCGATCGATGAGCAGGTCTTTCTGCCCGATCTGCACCATGGCATCACCGATGGAGGCGTCGCCATGGGGGTGGTACTTCATGGTGTTACCGATCACGTTGGCGGCTTTGTTGAACCTACCATCGTCCATTTCCTTCAGCGAATGCAGGATGCGCCGTTGTACCGGCTTGAAACCATCATTGATATGGGGTACCGCCCGGTCGAGGATGACGTAGGAAGCATAATCCAGGAACCAGTTTTCGTAAAGGCCCGACAATGGGATGGTTTGGCTGCCGCCGAGTTGATCGGTTGTATCATTGCCCCCGCTGTCGCTCGGGATAGGGTTCGTTTCGTCGCTCATGAAATCTTATCGCTGTTATCTCCTTGTTCGCGAACCAAACTTAGTTAAAGTTGGTTTTTTTCGCAAATTTCATTTTTATGCCGGAAGGACGCCGCCTTTCCGGTATGCCGCCAGTGGTGTCGCTTCTAGCACCGGAATGTATCCTTGTCCACGCAGTAGCGCAGACACGTCAGCTGCCACGTCTTCCAGCACCACCCACTCCGGAAGCTGCACGGTAGCCCAATCGATGGTGGTTTGCGTAGATACGATAAGCACCTCTAACCCCGCCAATGCGGGCATGTCGGCGACGAACCGGAGTGGGTACCGGTTTACCGTAAACGTGTTTTGGGCGGCGGCGATGCGCAGCGGGTCGGGGTCCCAGCCGGTCACGTGCCGCAACGCGCTGTCGTACACCAGCAAGAAGTCTAATACGCCAAAACCGCTTCCCAAATGCAGGAAGTTGCCTTTAAGCGGCAGTAGCCGCAAAAGTTGGTGGTAGCTGTCCTTGCGCTCGTTGAAGATGGCCTTTACCTCTCGCTGGATGCCCCTCGGCTTGTACACATAGTTGAGCAAGAGCTTCTTGCGAAAGTAGTCCGCTGACTCTTTTTCGTCACGCAGTGCGCGGAACTCCCGCTTGAAATAGGCGGATATCTTTTTGGTGCGCTCGGCGTAGGTGATCCCGAAGGTGTTGTCGCCGGGAGTAATCCGTGGCAGGAACTTCATGGTGATGGGCCCCGGCTTGAGCATGTTGTCGTTCTTGGGCAGTGCATGAACGTTGCCGTGCACCAGTACGGGCTGGATATCCACCTGCAGCTGCTCTGCAAGGTAGAATGCCCCTTTGTGGAAGCGTGCGATGGCTGTGGTGCGCGAACGTGTACCTTCAGGGAAAACGATGACCGAATAACCCTGTTTGATTTTCGTGCGCAACTTGTCGAGGTCTTCAGGACGGTTACCTGAAGCGGGGTGCGCCCCCACCAAGCGCATGGCGCGACCGAAGAACGGTGAATTCAGTTGGCGGTCGTTCATCATGAAAATCTGCCTCGGGTGCAACAGTCCCATGGTAGGCGTATCCAGAATGGAGGTATGGTTGGCAATGATGATGGCTGGGCGTTGGTAGGTACCAGCGTTGCGGCCGATGACTGCCATTTGGATGCCCGGTGTGCGGTACATGAGGTTGTGGAAGAACAGCTGCAGCAACCGGTGAAAGGCACTGAATTTTTGCTCCCTACTGACGGGAATGATAGCAATCAACAGGCGCCCCACTAGGCTGACGGCCATCCCGCCAAGGAAGAAGTAACCGAAGGTAAAACCCGTGAGGATAAGATTGACCAGCCGCCAGGGAGTATTGCCTTTCGCTTGCGGTCCGCAGATAAACAGGCGGAAGAGGTACGGCTGTATGGAAAAAGCCATGAGCACTACCACGAGTAGCCCGATAAGCGGGATAATGGCGATGGAACGGATAGCGGGGTGTTTGGCGAAAATCAGAATGCCGAAGCACAGGATGGTGGCCAGGGCCGACATGACGACGCCCGATTTATAAGCGGGCATATCCGCGCGGCCGTAAGTGTATTGCTCAAGTAGGCCCTTGGTGACGAAGATGGAATAGTCAACGCCCAAGCCGAAGATCAACGTAGTAATGATGATGTTGAAGGCGTTGAAATCGACACCCAGCAGCCCCATGAAACCCAGCGTAACCAGCCAGCCAAGGAAGATGGGGATATTGGTGACCAGCGTGAGCTCCAAGCTGCCAAAAAACAGGAAGGTGACCACGAATACGGCGATGGAAGCGATGAAAAAGAGGTTGTTGAAGTCGGCCTCGAGGTTGCTCAGCAAGTTTTCCTGCACTTGTTTCCGGTCGATCGCGAGGATGCCCTGTCGCTCATTAGTAAACGTCTGCGTGAGGTGGGGCGCCCGCCCGTCGGCCACCTTCACAATGGTGGTCACCGTGGTGAGTTGAGGGCCTTGACCTATAAAGTCGCCCAGAAAAAGCGTGTCGAGCAGTTGCCGGTCATATTCATCCATCGGCGCGAAAGGCAGGGCGAGAGCATCGAAAAAGGGCTGGTAAAGGTTGTCGTTAAAGCCCGCGCGCGCACCTTCCAAGCGTAGCTGATGGATAAGGCGTTCTTTTTTGCCGTTCGACCAGAAATGGTTCCAGCGGTCGATTTTTGCTTGTTGCTGGTCGGTCCCGCTGGCAATTCCGCCGACCGACTGGAAGCTGAGGATGGTGCCGTCGGCCTCCAGACGCTTCAATTGCCCGAACAGGTCGGCATTGCGCGCTAAGGCATCTTCCGCAGTGCGGCCGTAGGCTACGAGGTAAATCGACTTGGCCGCATATTGCGTCATCGAATCGAGGCGTTGCTCCGCATACTTGAGGGTTTTGGGCTGGTAATTCAACGTCGCGAGGTCGTCGTTGAAGCCTACCCGTTGAAAAGTGAAAAGGCTCAGCAAGGTGAGTAGCGCAGCGACGCCGAGCACCCACTTGTTGCGGCTGAAATCGTACCGCGCAACCACATCAATGAATGTGTTTTGCCGTAGGGTCAGTTCGCGTCGCGGTGAATACACCTGCGGGATGAAGACGAGGGAGAAAACTGCAGCACCCAGTACACTCACTGCAGCAAAGATGCCGAGGTCTTTGAGTACATCGGAATGCAGGAACAGCAAGCACAGGAAATCCACCGCAGTGAAGATGGCGCACATAAGCAATGGCTTGGTCGTGCTCTCCAACAGCCGTTTCACATCGCCCGTACCGCGGTAGTGCGTGAGGATATGCAGTGAGTAGTCGAGTGTAAGGCCCAGCAACACCGAGCCGATGCCGATGGATATGGCCGAGATGGTACCTTTGAGCCAATAGAGCACCACGATACCTAACAGGCTGCCGAAGGCGGCCGGGATGATGACGATAAGCGGGATGGTGACCCGTCGGTAGAAATAAATGAAAAGCGCCACCAATGCCACCAGTGCGATGGACAAGGTGTTGCGTATGTCATGCTTGATCTGCTGGGCGTTGGCCACGGCCATCGCAGTGGCCCCGAAGTACTCGGCGTTGGCGAGGCCCTCGAAGGTGGTATTGAGGGCGGTGATGGTGCTATCGAGGATGTGAATGAACGCGGTATTGCGGGCGGTTTCGCTGGCACCGGCCGTGGTGGTGATGAAGGCGAGCAGGTGATTGCCACCGCCGGCGAGAAGGTAACCGTCCTCGAAAGCGATATCCTCGCCCGACTGCAACCGTTGAAACTTACGAAGTCCCATAAAAGTGAGACCAAGCGGATCCTGCCGCAGCATGGGCGGCGTAACGAAGCTTTGGGGCGACATGATGGCCCGTCGGGTACGGTCAACAACCGCCGTTACCGAGTCGGGCCGCAACAGTGCGTCGATGCTGCGGTAATCGCATTCATCAAGGAAGAGCGGCAGATTACCGGCCACCATGGTCATCAATTCATCAAGCCGCTCGTCGGCCAGCCGGACCTGTAACCGTTTAATGTAAGGCGCGGCAGCGTGGCCGATGGCCATTGCGAAGCTGTCTGCATAAGTCTTTAGTGCATCAATATCGCCCGCAGTGCTAGCGGATATGTTGACGACGGTCTTATCAGCGAAATTGGCTGATTGCAGGACCGCCGAAAAAGTTTCGCTGCCTTCCCCGGTAGGAATGAGCTTGGTGATGTCTTCTTCGAATCGGATACGGCTGGCCCAGTATGCAAGCAGTACAAAAACCAGCGGTACAGCGATGAAAAACACTGATCGGTGTGCCTTCAGGTAAACGTATATGGAATAAAAGAATGAAGCCAACTGCGCGTCGTTTATCTCGGCAAAGGTAGGAGATTTATCGTAATGGAACACTCCGGAAGGGAACTGTTTGTGGGGACAGGTCAGGAGACGACTGGCCCCTTGTTGGAAGAAGAGTTAAGTATTACATCAGTATAATTATTATTTAAGATATATATAAGAAATACATTTTATCGTCTTTTCATCGTCTTTTTATCGTCTTTTTATCGTAAAAAAGACGATAAAAAGACGATAGAATTACTATCATTA
>CAZTJY010000017.1:0-38557 GCA_964613725.1 uncultured Parapedobacter sp.
ATTTAGTGAGCAGTTAATAAAAGAAATAACCGTTTAATTAATTTAGCATTTGGCATTAAAAAGACCAGGATTCAGAGGCCCGAGGCCGCCATTTAGAAAGAAGGAACCGGAGCACCGTATCAATGAACATATCAGGGTACCCGAGGTACGATTGGTAGGCGACAATATCGAACAGGGAATATATCCCACCCGCAAAGCATTGGAGCTTGCCGATGAATTGGAACTGGATTTGGTGGAAATATCGCCAAAAGCTGTTCCGCCCGTTTGCCGAATCATCGACTACAGCAAGTTTATCTACGAGCAGAAGAAGAAGCAGAAGGAGATTAAATCCAATGCTAAGCAAACGGTTATCAAAGAGATTCGGTTTGGCCCCAACACCAATGACCATGATTTTGAGTTTAAGCTCAAACATGCCATCAAGTTTCTGGAGTCGGGCGAGAAGGTCCGGGCTTACGTACATTTTAAGGGCCGTGCGATTGTATACAAAGAACAGGGCGAAATCTTGTTGTTACGTTTTGCACAGGCGCTGGAGGAATATGGCAAGGTGGAGTTGCTACCCAAATTAGAAGGAAAACGTATGTTCCTTACCGTAGCACCCAAAACAGCTACAAAGAAATAAATACTAACAAGTCGATATAAAAATTAGTAATCATGCCAAAAGTGAAAACCAATTCCAGTGCGAAAAAGCGTTTCAAGCTTACTGGAACAGGTAAGATTGCCCGGAAGCATGCTTTTAAGAGTCACATCCTGACAAAGAAGAGCACGAAGCAGAAGCGCAATCTGACGCAGACCGGTTTAGTGTCTGAAGCCGATATGGGCAACGTGAAACGTATGCTCGCTATTGGGAAATAGTAATTAGTAATAGTTTATTTAATAACCGGGTATTAGGTTGTAAGACCGTTGCAAAACACGGCGCCTGCTACCAAAAAATGTAAAGTTTTATGCCACGTTCGGTTAACGCAGTAGCGTCGAGAAGAAGACGCAAAAAGATCCTCAAAATGGCCAAAGGCTATTACGGATCGCGCAGCAAGGTTTATACCGTTGCTAAAAATACAGTAGAGAAGGGATTGTTGTACGCTTACCGCGACCGCAAGACCAAAAAACGGGAATTCAGAGCGTTGTGGATACAGCGTATCAACGCCGGTGCCCGCGAGCACGGGGTTTCCTACTCGCAATTGATGGGTAAGTTGAATGCCAAGAATATTGGGTTGAACCGTAAGGTGCTTGCCGATTTGGCAATGAACAATCCGGAGGCATTCAAGGCCGTGGTTGACGCAGTGAAGTAACGTTTTTAGAAACCGATATCGATTTTGTTAGGGAAAAAGGAGGCCAATCGGCTTCCTTTTTTTATCGAGACCACCTATCCGTTTGCTTCCAATCGGGCCAGTAAATCAACCAACCGGTTTGAATAACCGTATTCATTGTCATACCAGCCAACCACTTTTACCAATCCCCCGACTACCGACGTCAATTGTGCATCGAATACACATGAATAAGGGCTGTTGATGATATCAACCGAAACAATGGGGTCTTCGGTGTATTGCAAGATATCTTTTAAGCTTCCCGCCGCAGCGTCCTTAAACACGGCATTGATTTCTACCACTGTGGGTTGTTGCCGTAGATTGCACGTGAAATCGGTGAGCGATCCATTCAATACCGGCACGCGGATGCCGGCACCGCCGAGTTTACCTTCGAGATGCGGAAACACATTGGTGATAGCTTTAGCGGCACCGGTGGTGGTAGGGATGATGGATGCCGATGCGGCTCGGGCCCGTCGCAAATCCCGGTGGGGGCGATCATGGAGGCTCTGGTCGCCTGTCATGCTGTGTATGGTCGTGATGTAGCCATCCACAATGCCCCAATTGTCATCCAACACCTTTACCAAAGGTGCCAAATTGTTGGTGGTGCATGACGCATTGGACAAAATGGGGGCGCGCAAATCGACCGCTTCATCATTTACGCCGAGCACAATGGTAGGAATCTCCTTATCGGCGGAGGGGGCCGAGATGATGACCTGTTTAGCTCCCGCTCCGATATGTTGCACGGCGTGCTGTTTCGAGGTAAACTTCCCAGTTGATTCGATGACGACGTCGATGTTCAGTGATGCCCAAGGTAATTTAGCCGGGTCCTGTTCGCGCACGATGGCTATAGGCGGGTGCCCATCTACCACGAGGTGGTCTCCATCGGCCGCCACCTCACCCGGATAGGGTCCGTGTACCGAATCGTATTTAAAAAGGTGGACCAGCGTTGGCGTATCCGTGAGGTCATTAACCGCTGCTACGGTAATTCCATCCAACTTGCGTAGCAGGATGTTCCGTAGGGTATTCCGGCCAATGCGGCCAAATCCATTAATGGCGACGTTCAGCATGTTCAAATTGCGTTATGTTGGTCTTGTGCGACCAAAGTTACGCATTTCTGCCATCTGCCGGGAAACAATTTAGCGGTTTCCGGGTTTTGATGGTATGGAAAAAGATGAAAAGTTCGATCCCAGAGATTCGACCCGTCACCATCGAGCGGACAAGCAGGCAGTTACCCAAAAAGCCGGTGATGGGCACCATCGGAAAACTGCCAAAACTACCAGTCCAGCATTGAAAAGAAAGTTTAGCGAACAACCCCCGACAAAACACAATTCGAAAACGTAACCTGGGGGGCGTCACGCAGATGGAAAAGCCGCTATTGATTGATGGCGTCTATAATCTGGTTTACCTCACGTTCACCGTTCCAGTATTCCTTCAACTCGCCATTGGTGCCGTATACATAGGTGGCCGGATATTGTGAGGGGATGTGAAACTTATTGATGAATTCGGCGCTCCTATCGTAGAGTACTTCCACGTTGTCTTTCCCAACCAACGGTTTGGCCCAGGTGTTAAGGAATGACGCCATCAATGCGGGGTCGTTCATTGACACGAAGTAAAAGTTCGCATTTTTTACCCGGTCATAGTTTTTGCCGATGTCATTGGCTTCATGTTGGCAATGGCTACATGTAGGATCGAATAGAATGAAAACGATATTCCCCGCTTTAGCCAAGTCTTCTTTTGTGAAACGGATGCCACTTTTCAAGATGTAGAACGTGAAGTCGGGTATGGTAGCAGCCGGTTCGGTACCGGCCCTCGGTTGCCGCTGGCTGCTTGACACACTCTTTTGGCCCTCGTGTGCGGGTTGTACGGCAACGTTACCAGTTGGATGGGTGGTCGTAGATCCACTATTATTGCACGATACGGCTAGCGTGATAAGAGCGATGCAGAAGAGCCCCATGAAATTTGTTCGTATTGTCATGTATGCAAAGATAAGGGTTTATGACGATAGTTTACGTACGAGAAGCTGGCATGTATAACTGTCTTTCAGTTCCATGATGATTTCCTTTTCAACCAGTACGCGGTCGATGGTTTGTTGGTTATAATAACGTATGGTGATAAGTTCGAGGCCACTTTGGTACTGCACATCGTATCGTGTTTGAAGGTCGTCAAGTAGCGCGTCGATATTACTGCCGGTATCGTCGATGCTCACGGAAAAATTGACGGCACTGTTGTGCATCATGTTTACCTTGATTTTATGTGCATGAAAACGGCTAAAGATATCGCTGAGGTTATCTTCAACAATAAATGAAAAGTCCTTCGGTAAGATGGAAACCAATACCTGGTTTACCTTGAAAATGAATGAAGGTACGGGCAACGATTCATTGGTGCTTTTAATTTTAGTTCCACTATTCTCAATGTCGATGAACGACTTCACGAAGAGCGGAATATTCTTGTTTTGCAGGGGTTTGATGGTCTTAGGGTGGATAACCGTAGCGCCATAATAAGTAAGCTCTATGGCATCCAAATAGGATAGTTCGGGAATAAGTTCCGTTTGGTCGAACCACTTGGGGTCGGCATTCAGCACGCCGGGCACATCTTTCCAGATGGTGAGGCTATCGGCATGGAGGCATGACGCGAAAATGGCGGCCGAGTAGTCCGACCCTTCGCGACCCAAGGTGGTCGTGAAATTCTCGGTGGTGGAGCCGATGAAGCCTTGGGTTACCAAGCATTGGCTTTCGAGTAATTGTGGTAACTGTTCCTGAATGCGGGCAGCGGTGATTTTCCAATCTACCCGGCCTTCACGGTGCGTATTGTCGGTGAGTATATAATCACGGGCATCTATCCAGCGGCTCTGCAGTCCAATACTATTCAGGTGGTGGCTTACAATGGTTGTAGAAACCAGTTCACCGACGGCGACGACCTGGTCGTACAGGTAATCAAACGGGTCCAGCGGCGGCTCATCCAATATCCATTCAATCTCAACGAATCGGTTGGCGACCTCGTTGTGCACCGGGTGGCCGCTGTCTGGAAACAGCTGTTGGGCAATGGCATGGTGATACTGTTTGGTCTCTTCGAGTAAGTCCACTGCGGAGCCGGTGCCATTTACATGGTGCTGCACAAGTAGTTCCAATAGGTTGGTGGTTTTGCCCATGGCTGAAACAACAATCAGTAGCTTGCTGTCTCGATGTGCGGCGACGATACGACCCAGGTTCAGTACGCCATCTGCGTTCTTGACGGATGCACCGCCAAATTTAAATACTTGCATTAAGGTTCAATTCGTGTTTTTAGTTCAGCAATGACCCGTTTTGCCCGATCGGTTAACAACCGTTCAATATCGGCATACGGCACGCGGAGTTCGGTCTCGCCATTTACATAGGGTTTTATTTCATAAATGGTATAAAGGAACAGCATACTGTCGGCTTCGAGTGCGAAATTATTAGGGAGGCGGAATTGGCCTTGGTCGAAAAAATAGGCGTCTTCAAGCGATTGGTTGATTCCAAGGTTTTCCTGGGTACGGAAATAGCGTTCCGCTACGGCCGTCAATTCGTTCTGAAACGACGGGGTCACCATATCGTCGAGCGTGAGCCATTCATTGGCTTGCAGATCATAGTGTTTGAATACTGTCGCATAGTTGCCATGGGCGCCGCCTGTATAAGAGGAGGCATGGATAGCCAATGCCAAATACGACGGCGTGATGCGATACACTTTAGCGTGCGACTCAGAAGTCCATATTCGTGGATATGGATCTGACGAGTAAAAGCGGTCGAATTCTCCAATAAACGCACTTGCGGCTTCTTCTACGGTGGTGCTATCGTCGCCCAATAAAGCGGTTTGGACAAACCGATTGGCTGCCGAATCATCGAAAACAGGATACGATGCAGCATAAAACGCCGTATCCGTTGTCTCGCTGGTCTTGATCAGGTTCTTACTGTATTTGATGTAATCTTCATACCTGTACGTCAATGTGTCGATCGCGGCATTTTGGTCGTTTGCTTGCTGTTCGTCCATGCTCGGCTGGCATGCTACCAGCGCCAAGCCGAAAAAAAAGCAATATGCAGTCACCTTAATTATCTCCATTGCTTACAATGTTATTTTGTTGATGTATCTTACGGATTAGCAATAGATACATTTACCCACTCACCGTCAAAAGTCGCTCCATATTTTTTATAGAATCGAATTGCGGGTTCATTCCATTCGAGTACCTGCCAAACCATCCCACTGTATTTCCGTTTTTGGCATAGTTTCCACGTTTCATCAAAAAGCAACCTCCCCAAGCCTTTGCCGCGCATATGCTCGGTAACGACAATATCTTCGAGGTATAGACGGCGGCCTTTCCATGTGGAATAGCGGATGTAAAAAAGAGACATGCCGACGATGCGGTCGCCTACTTCAGCCACAAACGCTTCCCACACGGGGTGGTCACCAAAGCCTGCCTCGACGAATTCGTCGAGGCTAACGGTTACTTCATCGGGCGCACGTTCATATCTAGCCAGTTCGTTGACCAGCTCCAATAACTGCACGCAGTCTGCCGCCGTGGCTTTGCGTATAACGGGTTCGTTCATTACCTATTCCCAAAAAGCGTGCTTCCCAATCGGACCATGGTGCACCCCTGCTCAATGGCTAATTTGTAATCTGCCGACATCCCCATGGAGAGGATGTCAAAATCACTGTCGTGCCTGAAAAAACTAAGCTTGATACCATCGAACAGCGATTTCAATTCGCCGAATTCTGCTTTTATTTCCCGTTCATTGGGTGTGTTGGTGGCAATCCCCATGAGTCCGCGGACACGGACGTGCTTCAATCCGGCAAATTCCTCCGACCGCAACAACTCAATGAGTCCCACGTGGTCAAGCCCGAATTTGCTATCTTCCTGTGCAATATGAACCTGTAGCAGGCAATCGATGATGCGGTTGTTCTTTGCGGCTTCTTTGTCTATTTCATGCAGTAGTTTCAAGCTGTCTACCGAATGGATAAGTGCAATGAAGGGGGCTATGTATTTTACCTTGTTGCGCTGTAAATGGCCAATCTGATGCCATTGGATGTCCTTAGGCAGCGCTTCGTATTTGCTAATTAGTTCTTGGACGATATTCTCTCCAAAAACTCGTTGGCCAGCATCGTATGCCTCTTGGATGGTTTCCAAGGGCTTGGTTTTTGAAACGGCCACTAAGGTGACATTTAAACGGCTCAATTCTGCGTTAATGATTTTGATCTGCTCGGCTATATCCATAGCTATGATACTAAATTGTAAGTTTCATCTTTCCTTAAACTTTCGCCCATCTTTCCCTAACTTTGCACAAAACTACAAAACCCGCGGGTATCCATCAAGGATAGGGTGGCTGGAATTGGCGGGGAGGTGATAACAAGGCGTAGCAATAGCTGAAGCAAGGGAAATACATGCGTTTGACAACGATCGCATTGACGATTTTGATTTTTACCGGCGCTTGCGGGCGTAAGGTGCCAGAAGGCGTTCTGCCCCAGCAACAGATGGGCGCTTTGTTGTTGGATATGCACTTGGCTGATGGTCAGTTGGCTTCCATGCTTGCCGATTCCGCCCGTATATACCGCGATGCTTATTACGAAGCGATTTTCGATAGGTATGTCATTGATTCAACCGCTTTTAAGCAAAGTATCGAATTCTATTCAAGCCGACCGAAATTGATGAAAAAGCTATACATGAATATCGAGAAGCAATTGGAGGTATACAATACGGCAGAACAGCAAGCCATTGAAGAAAAATACAGTGCACAACGAAAGGCTGATTCCATAGCGAATGCCCAGCGTACCGATAGTCTACGGCAGGTGAAGCTCGACTCGTTGGATTTCAAACGCAAACAGTACCTTCTGTACCTGAATGGTCCAGACAGCGTTCAATATGGCCAACCTGTACCGGTAACCTATACGTTGTTGAAGGAGCGAATGATGGAGGTTGTAGGGCTTCCCAGTACCGACGAATCGAGACGCCCGATGGCGTCGCCGACCAAGCCGGTGGTACCACCTGCACCGCCAGCTGCACCTGCACCAGCGGTCGAAAAACGCAGCAGCCCCACGCTAACGCCACTAAAGAAAATCAATTAAAGATGACTTTTCCTGAGAATGCCATCGAGAAGTTGGGCTTTGCTGATATCAGGACACTGATTGCCGCTAGATGCCTTAGCGACGCCGGGAAAGACCTTGTGCAGCGAATTCAGCCCCAGATTCGCTTCGACCAAATTGACCGGTTCCTGCGGCAAACGGTTGAGTTCAAAGCGGTGCTTACACACGATGCAGCGCTGCCTGTTGATCACCTGTACCCGATACGACCATTGGCGGAAAAAGCCCGCGTGGAGGGTGCTTTCCTTGCGGAGGAAGACTTTTTCCAGCTGATGCTTTCACTACGCACTGTATTTGGAATAATCCGATATTTTAACGAGCGGGCAGGCCAGTATCCCAACCTAGAAACGCTATTTGAACACCTACCCATCGAAAAAAACATACTCCTCGCCATGGAGCGCATCATCGATGCCAAAGGTAAGGTAAAGTCCAATGCATCGCCGGCGTTGGCCGATATCGTGTCTGGTATCGCCAAGGCGGAACAGGAGGCCAGAAAGCGCATCGATCAAGTGTTCCGCATGGCACAACAGCATGGGTGGACCGCTGACGGTAACCTCACGGTACGCGATGGTCGACTGTGTATTCCGGTGCTCGCTGAAAACAAACGCAAAGTGAAAGGACTGATACACGACGAGTCGGCGACTGGGCAGACCGCCTTTATCGAACCCGAGGAAGTGTTCCATCTTAACAACAAGGTCAGAGACCTTGAGTTTGAGATGCGGCGCGAGATTGTCCGTATCCTTACTGCTCTAACCGATGAACTCCGTCCATATGTGCCTTTGTTGATTGATTACCATCGGCTTTTGGCCAAGGTCGACTTCGTGCGGGCGAAAGCCCTTTTCGCCATCGATATAGACGCCCACATGCCCGAATTGGTTACTGAGGCATCCGTATCATTGGTGAATGCCCGACACCCCTTACTGCTGCTCAACTTCAGAGGTACCCAGCAAACGGTCGTTCCGTTAAATGTCACCATCAACGACGGGCAACGCATCGTGGTTGTTTCAGGGCCGAACGCCGGCGGAAAATCGGTTTGTATGAAAACGATCGGACTGCTGCAATTGATGGTTCAGGCAGGTTTGCCCATCCCCGCCGATCCTATATCGCGCGTGGGTATATTCCGACAGGTATTCGCCGATATTGGTGATGACCAGTCCATCGAGAGCGATCTGAGTACCTACAGCGCTCACCTCACTAAAATGAAGCATTTCTCCGAGCATGCCGACGCTAAAACCATGGTGCTCATTGATGAATTCGGTACGGGCACCGATCCTCTTTTTGGCGGACCGATTGCCGAAGCGGTATTGGAAGTATTCCATAAAAAGCAAGCGCGGGGAGTGGTTACCACCCACTATTCCAATCTGAAGGTTTTCGCAAGCAGTACCGATGGTGTCGAAAATGCGTCGATGCTGTTTGACAACGCCGCCATGCGTCCGTTGTATATCTTGCAAATCGGTAAGCCGGGTAGTTCGTACGCATTCGAGATAGCCCAAAAGATTGGGTTGGACAAAGACATTTTGTACGCCGCTAAACAAAAAATCGGTGCCCAACAAAAAAAGGTAGATACCTTATTGGTCGATTTGGAACGTGACAAAAAAGAAGTGCACGATGCAAAAATATCGTTGATGCAGAAAGAGAAGCAGCTTGCGCGATTGAAGGCCGAAACCGACACCCTACAAACTTACCTGGTAGAAAATAAGAAGCGAATCATCGGCAAAGCCCAAGAAGAGGCCCGTACGATTATCCGCGATGCGAATAAGCTCGTTGAAAACACCATATCCGGCATTCGCGAGAGCCAGGCCGATAAGGCGAGGACCAAGGCGCTCCGCAAGCAGCTTCATCAGGAATTGGACAAATACCAACCTGCAAAAGAGAAAGCGGCACCGGCGAAACAAAAAGCGGCAGAAACGGTTGCTATACAAGTGGGCGACTGGGTGAAGATATTGGGTACAGGAAGCGAGGCAGAAGTGATAAGCACGGCAAAGAATAACTTGGTGTTGGCCATGGGTGAACTCCGTACCGTTCAAAAACGAAGTAACGTGGTCCTTATCGATAAGAAAAAACCAAAAGTGAGCCGCTCACACCAAACGCAGCTAGCCGACAGTGCCGAAGACTTCGGCCCGGAAGTGGATGTACGCGGCTTACGTACCGAAGCTGCCCTCGCTGAAATTGAAAAATACTTAGACAAAGCATTGATGATGGGTTTTCCGAGTTTAAAGATTATCCATGGAAAGGGCGACGGCATTTTGCGTAAATTTATCCGAGAGTATTTGCGTAAGTACGGTGAAGTGACGCGAATGGAAGATGAACATCCGGATCGCGGTGGTGAGGGGATTACCTATGCTTATTTGGATTAGTTGATTTTCCAATTTGAACATGTGTGGATTTGAAGACTGGTTTTACTGTCTCTAGCATAAAGCAACGCGTAACAGATGGAAATTTTACCTCAATACGACGATTTGGTGGGCATCGGGGTATCCCTGCTGGCATGTAGCCTGGTAGGGCTCGAACGAGAATACAAAAACAAATCGGCCGGTTTCCGTACCATTGTGCTGATTGGCCTCGGCGCAACGGCATTTACAATTGCTTCCCGTTTTGGGGCGGGGAGTGATGACCGGATAGCGGCGAATATCATTACCGGTATCGGTTTTATAGGCGCAGGGGTTATTTTCAAGGATAAGTTTTCGGTCATGGGGCTTACTACCGCCGCTGTCATCTGGGTGGTAGCGGGGATCGGGATGGCGGCTGGGATGGGCTACCATAGTTTGGCAATCTCGGTCTCCGTAGTTACCGTTGTTATTCTTTCCGTCTTCAATAAAGTGGAGAGCGCTATGGAACGGCTATTCCTTACGCGTACCCTTTCAGTGGGGTTTGGCGATATGGACACGGGCAATCTGGAAAAACTAAAACGCGTAATGGATGAACACCGTATTAAACATACCCGTAAGACGGTGGCCAAACGCGGGGGGAAGTTGTCGGTGGTTTTTGAATTATTCGCTGATCGTAAATATCTCCAACAATTCAATAATGCCATGATGGAGCTGAGCTACGTGGAAGAATTTTATTACAACTCATGAAGAAGCCGCCCCTTCTTGAGCGGGGCGGCTTCTTACGCTTTCCCCTAGCTAGCTTTAGAAGCCGTATGTCAGCGCCGCATTCCAAGTTGTACCTAGACCATAATAGTACCCAAAGCCGTCTTTACGGCCGAAATACTCCTTGTTGAACACATTGAATACATTACCCCGGAATTTCAATCGTTGCGCGGCGAACCGGAAGGTGTACGACAAACCAACGTCCACAACACCGAAGCCATCGAGTTTTTCGGTTTCATAAATTTCGCCCTCAAGCGCCGCGCCAACTACATCTTCCGGGTCGACTTGGCCGTACAGGTTGTCATAGAAGTTGAAGTCTACATCGACCGATAGGTCAGGAAGGATAAGGTATTTGGTACCTAAGCCGAAAGACGTCTGCGGAGCGTTACCCACTTTCACGCCTGATAAATCCAAATCGCCGTTACCGATGATATCGGAGTTTACCTCCTCGCGGAAACGGAAAGGTGTCTCGCCGTCGTATTGCCAGTCGCCTACCGACGCATACCCACGCAGCATCCATTCCGGCGTGATGTGAGTCTGGAAATCGAGTTCCAATCCTTTGTGCAATTGCGTAATACCCGTCAACAGATAATTTCCTTCGATATTATCACTGCCATACCTACCACCGAACAGCAGGAAGCGGTTTGCCCAAGATGTGTAATAGCCGTTCAGGTTGGCGGTAAAGTTAGCGGCGGTAAAGCGGTAGCCGGCTTCAATACCCAAAATTTCCTCATTGTCTACTACGGGATCGGTGAAGTCGACCGTGTTTTGGACGAAAACGTTGTCGAGAAATGGCTGGCGGGAATAGAACCCGGCATTCGCGAAGACGGTATGATTTTCTTCAAAATTGAATGACAAGCCACCCTTGACATTGTATCCCAATTTGTTTTCCACGGGCGACTCGGCTTGCCCGCCGGCGTAGTTCCAGCGGTCGAACTTCTTATACGACTGGTTTGAAACCGCACCTTGTACGAAGGCCGAAACAATTCCATCGCTGAACTCCGCTTGTCCGAACACACCTTGATAATTGATTTGTTCGGAATTATCATAGCCTACTCGGTATTCTTCACTAGCCGGATTGAACAATGCCGTCCATGGGCTGGCTTTAAATGTTTTGGTCACGAGATAATCGCCCTCGCCACGGTTTTTGTTTGGCGCATTCCAAGCTTCCAATCCCAATTTATTGACCAATTGTTGGAAGTGGTCGCCATGATAGAACCGGATATCTGCACCCACATTGAAAGTAAAGTAGCTTTTGGTGTCGAAATTGTAATTGGTTACCAAGCCGTACCAAGCGTGGTTGTTGGCTGAGGCACGTAACATAGATCCATCGTACCCTTCGCCCACGCCGTCGGCAATGGTCCCGTTATAATCCACCAGTCCCCGCCAGTTAATGGAACCGTCGGCCAGGTACCCGCCGCCGCCAAACTCTTCGCCAAGGAAACTCAGGCCATTGCCCAAGGGACCCGTTCCGCCACCTCGTCCTATGGATGCATAAAGCACGGTAGACAGCGATGATTTTTCATTAATCTCAAAATCCCAGTTGAGGTTGGCTACTGGTTTGTGGTAATAGTTTTTACGGATGGCCAGGCCTTCGCCATTCAGGTAGCCGAAGTTGGGGTTGCCTTTAATGCCGGTGATATCATAGCCCGGCGTGTGGATAGTTGTGCGGTTACCCTCGCTATCGGTGTTGTAGCGGGTTGTCAACGCTTTCGAATAGTTTTGGTCGTGCCATTGCGGGGCACCGAATACCATGAGGTTAAAATTATGGCGTTCATTAGGTTTATAGCCTACGGAGAAGAAATAGCTTTGGCCTTCGCCCGCTGTTCCCCGGGCATATTTGCCATCGCCACGCCAATAGTCGAGCATAAACGAAAAGCCCCATTTTCGGCGGAGCCCGGTGTTGTATGCCACGGTCCCTTTAGCATAACCATAATTGCCGGTCAGGAAACGTACCGAACCGCCCTCTTGCATATCAGTAGCCTTGGTAACGATGTTCACCGTGCCGCCCACGGACGAGATAGCCAATTTGGAAGAGCCCAAGCCGCGTTGAACCTGAACCGCATTGGCAATGTCGGCAATAGAGCTCCAGTTGGACCAATACATGTTGCCATCTTCCATACCGTTGATTGGTTGACCGTTCAGCAGATAAGCCGTGTTTGATTGGTCGAAACCGCGGAGAAAGTTTTGGCTATCGCCGAAACCACCTGCCTGATTGGTAATGAATACGGAAGGGATGTTTTTCATGATTTCCGGAAACTCGACGTTACCGACTCCTCTTTCCAATATCTCGGCACGGGAGACCGTAGATACCGCGATGGGGGTCTTTCGGTCCTCTGCAATATCGATGATACCGCGGCCGACCACCACAACCTCTTCTAGCGACTGCGAGTCGGAAGTCGTGAGGACGATCGTACCCAAGCTCGTTTGTGACGAAAATGGAATGGTTTTGCTGGAAAAACCGAGGATGCGAACAATAAGCTCGCCGGATTCTAGGTCGGTCGACAGGCTAAAATTGCCGTCGCTGTCGGTTGCTGTGGCGCTGGATGTGCCCTTTACCAGCACGGTAGCCCCGGCTATGGGATCCTCGCGATCGGTTACCTTCCCTGTGAGCACGCGTTGTGCCCAGGAATAATGGCCAAATAATAGTAGCATCGCAACCGCCGCGAAACATTTGGTAATTTTTGTGTTCATACGTACAAGAGTTAATATTAAAATGGAATATGGCAAAAGGGGAGTGCCTTTCTTTATTAGAAAAGATGGCGTGTAATGTGCAGTGAAAAATAACGCATTCATGGGATGAATGATAATTTTTACGTTGCAAAGGTAGCCTTTTGAATGTGAAGTTAATGTTAACAGATGATTATCTAACATTTTTTTATCAACATAACACTAACTTTGTTGGTTTCTTCCGGCGATGTCTATCGGCGTTTGCAGATGACGGCAAGGATGCCTAAGTTTGGCAGATGAGACCAGCCATGCTAGCCTGTTGTTTGCTATGGGCATTGGGGTGCAGTGTAAAACGCAACGATCCGAAACCCAAGCACGCAACCTACCGCATTACTGAAGATTTTGAAGGTGCTCGGAAAGATACTTATGCGACGGCCGATTACCGGCTACGTACCGGTCTATGGAAGTTTGACGACGCCTTGATCTGGAGTGGTGCAAACCAGGCCGATGCGAAAGTTGGCCAGCGCGCCGTACGTATCCGAAATGCAGGTAGTATTACTACGGCTTTCAATATAACCAATCTGGATATGGTTTATCTCAAACACGGGCTTTTCGGCAATGATGCGGCGGTCACGTGGCGATTATACATCGCGTCGGATGGACAGGATTTCCGCCAGTTGGGGAATGAGATGACTACCGTATCGCATACGCTGAAATTGGATTCTTTCGCCGTTCCGGATACCGGAAAGGTACGGCTCCGGATTGTCAAAACGGGTGGCGGCCGGTTAAACCTCGATGACATCGTATTCAAAGGGACCGGTGACTCGGGTATCGTGTTGGGAGAGCCGGGTGAGGGGCAGACTGGAACGCCCCCTGCTCCGTATCCTCCTAGAGGTGTGGACCGCGGTAGCGACGCTCCAGCAGCGACCGGCGATAATAGCAACTTGTTGTTTGGTAACCCGTCGAACGCAACGCCCAATGTAATGAATTACGAGAATTACCTGATTGACCACCATTATTTCGTATTGTCCTACCATCGCGATCGAGGCATACCCAATTGGGTAAGCTGGCACCTCGATACCACCAACGTCATTGAAGCAGTAAGTCGACAGAATAATTTCGCTGCTTATATCGGTATTCCGGAAAGTTGGTATGCCGTATCTCATGGCAGCTACACCGCATCGGGCTTCGACCGAGGGCACAACTGCCCCTCGGCCGACCGTACCAGTTCGTACGCCGCAAACTCCGCCACTTTTTTGATGACCAACATGATTCCACAGGCGCCGGCGAACAACGGTGGACCTTGGGCGGGTCTTGAAAGCCATATCCGCGAACAGGTCCGCCAAGGACTTGAAGCGTACATTATCATGGGATCGTATGGAAGGGGTGGTGTCGGAAATAACGGCCCGGCCGAGACACTGGGTGACGGCAGGGTCACCGTGCCCGCCCGTATTTGGAAAGCTATACTGTTGCTGCCAAATGGCGATGATGACCTTGCTCGTGTCACATCCCATACCAAGGTTATCGCGGTAGACATGCCGAATACGAACGATATAGACGACGATTGGAAAGCCTACCGGGTGAGTATCGACGATATCGAACAACAAACCGGCTATGACCTTTTTGCTAACCTTCCGGTAGAAATTCAGCGTACCCTTGAAGAAGCGATCGTCGTTGACTTTTGATATGAATTCCGGTCTCGTGCATAAACGAAAAACTGCTTTCCGGCAAAGCTGGAAAGCAGTGAAACCAAATGCTTGTAGTCGGCTTAAACCGTGGGACCTTGTGGTTTTCCGGCATCCGCGGCCGCACGTATCTTACTATGGCGTTTTCCATATAAGAAATAGAAAACAACACCGATAATCATCCAAATGGCTAGCCGTTCCCAACTTTCGATCGGGAGTGATGCCATCATTGCGATACACACCACGATACCAAGTATAGGTACCAATGGCACCAGTGGAGTACGGAAAGGCCGTGGTGTATCGGGATTGGTTTTACGCAGCACCATTATACCGGCACAAACCAATGTAAAGGCAAACAAAGTGCCGATGCTTACCATGTGCCCAAGGTCGGCAACGGGCACAAAACCGGAGAAAATACTGACAAAGACCATAAATATAAGGTTGGTCTTCCAAGGCGTCTGTCTTTTGGATAGGTCGGAGAAGAATTTGGGTAATAACCCGTCTTTACTCATGGTATAAAATACCCGGCTTTGACCAAGCAACATCACCAGCATCACCGAAGTATATCCAGTAAGAATGGCGACAATCAGCGCGGTATTTAAAAAGGTATATCCCGTCTTTGCAAATGCCGTTGCCACAGGCTTGGCATCACCGGCAAACAATTGATAATTTTCCAATCCGGTCATCACAAACGAGAATAACACATACAGCAATGTACATACAATCAAGGATCCAATGATACCGATAGGCATCCCTTTTTGCGGGTTCTTTGCCTCTTGTGCGGCCGTACTTACCGCGTCGAAGCCGATGAAAGCGAAGAATACAACCCCTGCGCCGCGCATAATACCACTGATGCCGAACTGGCCGAAATAGTCACTTTTGAAGAAATCAAAGAAGCCCAGCTCGCCCGACTTCAACATTTGTTCGCCTTCGTTTGCTGGGATAAAAGGCACGTGGTTGGCCGGATTGATAAAACTCCAACCTAAGGCGATGAAAATCAAGACTACGGATACTTTAACCACGACGAGTATGTTATTAACCAACGATGACTCTTGTGTTCCCCGCATAAGCAACAACGATAGGAGACAGACAATGGCAATTGCGGGTATATTAACAATGCCACCTTCCCACGGACCGTGAAGAAATTCATGGGGGATATGTATGCCAAATTCGAGCAGGAACTGCTCGAAATATTGCGACCAACTCGATGCTACCGTTGCGGCGCCAAGTGCGTATTCGAGGACCAAGTCCCAACCAATGATCCAGGCAACGAATTCACCCATGGTGGCGTACGAATAGGTGTACGCACTTCCGGCAACGGGGATCATGGCCGCAAACTCGGCATAACATAATCCAGCAAATGCACAGCCTGTCGCGGCAATGATAAACGATATCGTTACGGCCGGCCCGGCATTCTCGGCAGCAGCGATACCGGTAAGCGAAAAAAGGCCCGCACCGATGATTGCACCGACGCCCAACGCTACCAATCCACTACTCGTTAAAGTCCGCTTCAATGTGCCTTCGCCACTCTCAGCAGCTTCGGCGATTAAGGCTGGAATCGTTTTTTTAAATAACATGAGCTTTGATCTTTTCTATTTTAATTTAGGCCCCTTCATGTGTGGGCATGCCAAACCTACAAATTTTATGATTAAATCATAACATATTTTTCATTCGAAAATAGTTTGTTTTTTTGGGCCTCATGGAATTCGCATTTTCCTGCCTTTTTTTCGCTGGGTTTGCATCGCAGGTTTTATACATCGCCCGGCGTTGTCGGTAAAAATATAAATCCCCGGTACCTTGCTGGTGCCGGGGATGCTGATGTAATCTAATGAGCTGAATAGCTTTACGGCTTTTTACCTTATCGATCTGCGACATTATTGTCTATTTCGGATGCAGCCACTTGTTCAGTCGGCACCGCTGTGCTATTTTTCGTCTGGTTATCGGTGGTATGTCCGCCCAAGATGGGGGCGATGACCAATCCAACTAAGCAGGTCAATTTGATAAGGATGTTCATTGATGGACCCGAAGTGTCTTTGAAAGGATCACCCACCGTATCTCCGGTTACCGCCGCTTTATGTGCTTCAGATCCTTTGTAGGTCATCACGCCATCGATTTCCACACCCGCTTCGAACGATTTTTTGGCGTTATCCCATGCACCACCAGCGTTGTTCTGGAAAATAGCCCAGAGTACGCCTGAAACGGCAACACCGGCCATATAAGCGCCCAGTGCTTCTGCGCCCATCACGAAACCGACGATAATCGGCGTGATGATGGTGATCGCACCCGGAAGCATCATTTCACGGAGTGCAGCTTTGGTCGAGATGTCGACACACTTGCCATATTCTGGCTTTCCCGTCCCTTCCATGATTCCCGGAATCTCACGGAACTGGCGCCGTACTTCATTTACCATATCCATCGCCGCTTTACCCACCGATTGCATAGCCAATGCAGAAAATACGACCGGAATCATCCCGCCGATAAACAAGGCAGCCAAAACGTCTGCTTTGAAAATGTTGATCCCGTCTATCCCGGTAAATGTTACGTAGGCGGCGAAGAGCGCCAAAGCGGTCAAGGCCGCAGAAGCAATCGCAAATCCTTTTCCCACCGCGGCGGTTGTATTGCCTACCGAATCAAGGATGTCGGTGCGCTGGCGAACTTCTTTGGGCAATTCGCTCATCTCTGCAATACCACCCGCATTGTCGGCAATAGGGCCGAATGCATCGATAGCCAATTGCATAGCGGTAGTTGCCATCATGGCTGACGCGGCAATGGCAACACCATAAAAGCCGGCCAATTCGTATGAGCCCCAAATAGCCAGAGCGAAAAGTAGTACCGAAGAAAATGTCGATTTCATGCCAGTTGCCAGTCCTGCGATGATGTTGGTCGCGGCCCCGGTAGACGAATTCCGAACGATATTCAACACCGGCTTTTTCCCTAATCCCGTATAAAACTCGGTGAACGTCGAAATCAATCCGCCTACGGCCAAGCCTACGATGGTCGCATAAAATACGTTTGTGCGCGGTATCTCTTTGACGCCTTCGCCAAAGAATTTCATGTTGATGGTTTCGGGCAACATAAAGCCGATGAGGAAGAAACAAGCGATAACCGTCAAGACAATCGCTACCCAGTTTCCAAGGTTTAATGCGCCTTGCACTTGATTTTCTTTGGCATCATCGGAAGATACCTTCACGAACAGCGTACCGATGATGGAAGCGATAATACCCACACCGGCAATCACCATCGGCAACAGAATCGGCCCATAACCATTGAAAGCGTCGGTGTATGGTGCGCCCGAAACTTCAGCCATGTCCTTGATGATATAATTGCCAAGTACCATCGAAGCCAGAACGGTCGCCACATAGGAACCAAAGAGGTCGGCACCCATTCCGGCTACATCGCCTACGTTATCGCCCACATTATCGGCGATGGTAGCTGGATTCCGTGGGTCATCTTCCGGAATTCCGGCTTCAACCTTACCGACGAGGTCGGCGCCGACATCGGCTGCTTTCGTATAAATTCCGCCACCCACGCGCGCAAAAAGCGCAATGGACTCGGCTCCCAGCGAGAATCCCGCGAGCGCTTCCAACACCACGGTCATCTCGCGATAGAGATTGTTAGGGTTATCCGTAATGAATAAGTTAAGAAAGACCAAGAAGAAAATGCTTAAGCCAAGCACAGCCAGTCCGGCTACACCCAGTCCCATCACAGTGCCACCGGAGAAAGAAACCTTCAGCGCTTTGGGTAAACTGGTTCTTGCAGCCTGTGTGGTTCGTACATTGGATTGGGTAGCGATGCGCATGCCTATATTTCCCGCCAGGGCCGAAAAGAAAGCACCGAAGATAAAAGCGACGACAATAATCCAATGGGTGGTTTCGACCATGGTAGACACCACGAAAAGCGCTATCGAGGCGATGAGCACAAAAATAAGGAGAATCCGATATTCCGCTTTCAGAAACGCTAAGGCGCCTTCTTGGATATTTTTCGCGATGCCCTTCATCCGATCGTCACCAGCATCCTGTTTCCGTACCCAAGCTGATTTTACGATCATCACCCCAATGCCGATCAGCGCGAACACAGGTACGAGATAGATTAAATTTTCCTGTAAAAATTCCATTATAGCCAAATCAATTGTTTACAAAACTCTTCGTTGTCAAAATAGGTCTTAACAAAGAGTCGCCAAAAATAAGATGCTTATTGCAATAAACAAATTTATTTACATGATTTCGTATTATTCACCTACTTTCGATGTTATTAATCGGCTTGGGGCTACCGTCTGCGCTGCACCTCCTTATTGATTTCGGTCATGTCGATTTCGTCTTTGCAACCGCCCAGTAAGTGCTCACAGAAATAATCGCCCATTTTCCAGAAAAAATACTCGGTCATGTTACCAAATCCGTGGCGTTGCCCTGGTAATAGTAGGAAATCGAACCGCTTATTGGCTTTGATAAGTGCCTCGGCCATCCGGATGGTGTTGGCCGGATGCACATTGTTGTCGATGTCGCCCGTAGCCAAGAGAAGGTGTCCTTTGAGGTGCTGTGCCAATTCGGTATTTTTTTCAATGGCATAGGAGAAAGTCGTGTCGCCTTTGGTCGACACCTTCTCGGTTACGCCATGGTGGCGTTCGCTCCACCAGCGATTGTAGATGTTGTTTTCGTGGTTGCCGGCACCCGATACAGCCACCTTGAAGAAATCCGGATAGACCAGCATAGCAGCGGTAGACATGAAGCCACCGCCGGAATGCCCGGTGATACCTACGCGGTTGATGTCGATGAATGGGTAACGATCCGCCAACTGTTCAGCTGCCGCTTTCTTATCGGCGAGGCCATAGTCGCGCAAGTTACCATAGCCATAATTATGGTACCATTTGGATCGCGCGGGATGACCGCCCCGGTTGCCTACGGTAACCACAATGAACCCGAACTGAGCCAAGCGGTCAATGCGGTCCATGCTACGCCCGAACGATTTGTTTACCGCTTCGGTTTGCGGCCCCGGGTACACATATTCAATAAGTGGGTAAGTCCGGGTGGAATCAAAATCGAATGGCTTGTACATTACGCCGTATAAATCGGTGATGCCATCGTCGGCCTTGACTCGGAAAGGCTCGGGGAATTGGTACCCAGCGGCAAAAAGTTGCGTGAGGTCGACCGTTTCCAATGGGAGGATGAGCTGGCCAGCGCTGTTATACAGTGCTGATTCGGGCACGGTATTGACGCGTGAAGCGGTGTTTACGAAATATTGCTCGTTCTCGTCCATCTCCGACTGGTGGTCGAAGTCACCGGGATTGAGTAGTTTCATGCCGCTACCATCGAGGTTTATCCGGTAGAGGTGCTGGTAGTACGGGTCTTCATTCTCCTCACGGCCATTGGCTTGGAAATAGAGGGTACGCGTCTTTTCGTCAAGCCCGACGACATCTGAGCAATAAAACTCACCTGCTGTTACCTGGTTCTTCAACTTACCGGTACCGTCATACAGGTAATAATGGCCCCATCCGTCTCGCTCAGACCAGTAGACAAATTCTTGTCCATTGTTGACCAGCACCGGTTGCTGGATATCGAGGTAGGTATTTGCCCGCTCTTCGACCAGGGTAGTCACGGCGCCATTGACCTTTACGGCAAGCAGGTCGATGCGTTTGAGATCGCGGCTACTCCGTGCCACGAAAAACCGTTCAGGGGTACCTAACCAAGTGTCTATGCGGATGTCATCGGGATGACTGTTACGCGGCCTCGGCGCTGTCCAGAGCGAAAGCGTCTGGTTTTTGAATGCGGCAACGTTGATTCGGCTTGCTGCTTTGGTGGCAAAATCAAAGAGGTAGAGTTCTTGTTCCGTACTGTCGGCTTCGCCTGGCATCTGGTACTTATAGGTTTCTAGCGTGGGGCGCTTGCCGCCAACATTATTAATCACCCATAGGGCATTGAGGTGGCGGTTATCTTTTCGGACAACCGCAAAATGGCTGCCATCGGGCGACCAAATAATACGGGCCCGTTTGCGCTTGTCCTGTTCTTCCTTATCTGTTTTGTCGTCGCCAGTTGTCGTACTGCGATCGTCGCCGCCCCAAGCATAATACTGCACACCATCCGTGGTAAACCGATGCTCTACAATCGTACTGTCTTTCTCATCCTTCCTGGCTTTCTCGTAATTTGCGCGATCCATCCAGTATAGGTTGTAATTCCTCGCGAAAATCACCGTATTGGTGTCGGGTGAGAAGGAAGCCCACGAAGGATGGGGTCTGGGTTTGAGAGAGTCTGCCAGTTCGACTACGCGGCGTGTCTGCAGGTCGTATTCAAGATAAAATACCTTTTTCTTCAGTGAATCGGATTTATTCTTGCTTTCCTCGCGTTCTTCTTTGCTTTTGAGTGTGTCTTTTGTGCTCGTCACTTCGAAACGAAAACGCCGCTCGTCGTCAGTGAACCTTAGATTGCGGATGTCGACATGCTGGGCATCGAAGGGGTCTTTAACGATCCGTGTAAGCTGCGTGGCCATGAGCACATTGTCGAACAGCGCATCTTTCCGACGGTTATCGGGATCGACCAGATACCACTTCTTCCCTTCGGACGTTTCGTATACGTACCAAAAGCGATTGGACTTTTTCAGCCATTGCGGATTGACCGACGTAGAGAAAATCAGGCGTTTTAGTTTCTCGGGTGAAAAACGGGCTGCCAATTGGTAATTTGCGCGGATATCCGCGTGGTTTTCTTGTGCTAACGCCGTGTTGAATAAAGCAAACACAAAGCACATTAGCAAGTATTTTTTCTGCATGGTTGGCTAATGGAGTCAGTGGGTATTACATTGTACCATGCAAAAAAAGCGATTTCGACCGATATTAGCGAAGCGACTTTGTAATAATCGCGTGATGTTGAGAAGGCCGGCGCTCGGTGGTACCGGAGACCGGCCTTCGGGGATCAAACTACTTGATCGTCCATAGGTAGATGGTATCATGACTGCCCACCCGCACCGTTTTTTCGGGCTTCCAATCGTCCATGTCAAAGTCGTGCGACACGATACGGCTTCCGGGTTTCAGCTCTTTTTGAAGTTTGGGCCGAAGCTCAAGGTTTACCGACGGCAGCAGGTACATAGTTACTACATCGGCTTTACTGAAATCGAATTCGAACAGGTCGCCCAACACGAATTTTACCTTGTCGGTCACACCGGCGGCCTCGGCATTGGCATTGGCTTCCGCGATTCTTTCGGGATTGAGGTCTACACCAACCCCGGTGGCACCGAACTTTTCGGCCGCGGTAATAACAATTCGGCCATCGCCGCACCCGAGGTCGTACACCACATCGCCCGGCTTCACGCCGGCAAGCTTTAGCATTTCCTCGACCGTCGCCTGGCTGGTGGGCACATACGGCACGTCCAATTGGGTTTTTTGGGCGTATGCAACCGAGCACACGCCAACAAACAGGGCAATCAGCCAATTTTTCATCGTACTCATCGTCTTCGTTTTTAATGGTATCTTATTGATTTATAAACAGTATTTCCAGTTTTGCGCACAAGGCAAATCAACTAACATAACATTCAATGCCCAACATTGTTTCATTAACATTTGTATCAAATTGCACACATGATTTATGCGTTGCGGTTGTTTTGGCTTTTGAGTGTGCCACTTTCATCGTATAATAAAGAAAAACAAAGTACCCAAAAGCAATACGGCCACACCTACCAGCGCACCGACGCCGGTGTACATCAAACTTGAATACAGCAAATAGGCACACGATCCGGAAAATACGATCGGCGTAACGGGATACAGCGGCACCATAAACGGTCGCGGCGCGTGTGGCTTTTTTCGGCGGAGTACCATCAATGACACACCGATTGCTAGAAAAAAGAACCAGAACACGGGTGCGGTAAAATCGACCATCGATTGGAAGCCGTCGCGTGTCATCGCCCCTAAGCCGATGAGCGCCAAGGCCACGATTCCCTGCACGAGCAGTGCATGGATGGGCGACGACGTTTTGTCGTGCCATTTCCCCAGCCAAGCGAATGCTTTGAAGTCGCGGCCAAGCGCGTAATTGGTACGCGCCCCGGTGAAGATTGTTGCATTTACCGATGTCAGCGCAGCTAGCGCCACCAAGAAGCCGATAAGAAAAACCCCTGGTTCGCCGAGTGTCACCCGCATCAGGTCTACAGCTATCGCGTCTGACGCTGCCATCCGTTCCATGCCAAGCACCCGAAGAAAGGCGCCGTTTATCAAGAGGTATATCGCGGTGATTATGAATATACTGAGTACAAGAACCCGAACCATCTTCTGGCTACCAGCACGTAATTCAGCGGATATGTAACCCGCTTCGTTCCAACCACCAAAAGTGAGGAGCACAAATACCATGGCGAGGCCAAGCGCGTTGTCCATGCCATCACCGGCTGCGGGGAGCTCTGCTAATGCGGCATGGTTGGGAGTGATGAAGAAGCCGACAACCACCGCCAACAGCAACCCGAGAAATTGGATCGCTATAAGAGTTTTTTGTGTACCTGTGCCGAATTTAGCACCAACGATATTGACTCCGGTGAGGATAACCACCACTAATGCAGCGTATATGGCTGAAGAATAGGGGCCGAGTTGATATAACGGGGTGATGTAGTCACCTACGATGTATGCGAGTAAGGCAATCGACCCGGTCTGGATTACGCTCGCGCGGGCCCAGGCAAACAAAAAAGCAAACTTCCTTCCGAATGCCTGCATGAGAAAGTGGTAGTCTCCACCGGTATTTGGAAAGGTGGTGGTTAGTTCTGCGTAGCATAATGCACCGATTAGCGAAACTAGGCCACCCAGCAACCATGCTGTGAGGAAAAGCTCCCAGCTCCCGGTACTGGCGGCTACCAGCGATGGCGTACGGAAGATGCCGGCCCCAACGACGATGCCTACAATGATAACCACGGCATCCACCATACGGAGCACGGGCTTTGGACTATGTTTGTTCGTCCTCGTTTCTCCCTTCATACGATTGCTTTTATGACTGGTACGGTATAGATACAATAAGTCAGTTTGTTTGTTTAGTGTCGATTGTAATTTTTTAGTGATAGGTGTTCTTAGTCGTAAGTCTTTTTTAGTCGTAAGTCTTTCAGTCTTTATCGTAAATCCATAACAGGTGAACTTACCCTACGTCTTATGACTAAAAAACTTTTGGTGGAAGTTGACCAAGAACAGTTGGTCCGTGGCACGGGTGCAAGCCGTGTAGAGCCACCGCAGGAATTCCACGTCGAGTAACTCTTCGGTAAGATACCCCTGGTCAACAAAAACGGCCTGCCATTGCCCGCCCTGTGCCTTATGGCAGGTTACGGCCATCGCAAACTTGATTTGCAACGCATTGTAGTAGGGGTCGGCCTTAAGGGCGGCCAAGCGCGCCTGCTTATCTGTAAGATCTGCATAGTCAGCCATAATGGCTTCAAAAAGGCGCTGTTGGTCTGTCTGCGGCAGGTTTGCTGAGTCACTATGGAGCGTATCCAGTATTACCCGGCAATCCACCGGTTCGGTCTCGTCCGAATCCATGAACTCGAGGCTAACGTCCGCGAAGCGGAAACCATATTGTTCATGTACGTTGCGTACCCGCCTTACCTGAGCCATGTCACCGTTGGCGATGAATCCTGTCCGCTCCGACTCTGCAGCCAGCCAAAAATAGTTGTTACGCACCACCATGATGTAGTCGCCACCGGTCAACTCTTCTTCGCGGAACAGGATCCTGTTGCGGATGTGTTGGTTATAAAGGTTGGCGTTTTTATTTGAGCGGCAGATGACGATGGTGTTTTCCATACCGTATTTTTCATACGCATAATGCAGTCCCTCAATGAGGTTTTCGCCGGTCATCCGATAAATATCCGGATAGCCTTTTACCGTAAACTGCGGAAAGGGCATGGGTCTGTCGTCGGTATTATCCGTTGCTGTTTGGATGAGCTGGCGTATGGCGGTGGCGTTGTGGAGGATTCCGGAGTCCTGCTCCTGTCGTACCACGTCGGTGAGCTCGCAGGTTGAAGTCGCTAAACCGAAGCGCCGTGATAACCCCGGAGCATCCAACGCGGGACTTTGGAGCAGTCCGACCGGCGGAAGTTGTGCGGTATCGCCCACGAACAGCAACCGGCAGCGTTCGCCGCTCGCCACGTATTGGATGAGGTCCTCCAGAACGCTGCGGCCATTAAACGCGTGCCGATCGTTTGAAATCATCGATGCTTCGTCTACGACGAATAACGTATCCGTATGGGGATTGTCGGCAAGGGCGAATACCAAGTCTGGGGATAAAGCCACCTTCTTACGGTAGATTTTCTTATGCACCGTAAAGGCTTTTTTTTGGGCATAGCTACTCATCACTTTCGCTGCACGTCCCGTAGGGGCCAGCAGCACGGAGCGCATGTGCAGTGACGGAAGCGCGGCGACCAAAGTACTGATGATGGTCGTCTTACCGGTACCAGCGTATCCTTTAAGTACAAAACAGCTGTTTTCTTCAGCGCCACTTTTGGTTAGGAAATCGGCAATTTGCCGCAACGCTTCACGTTGTTGTAACGTGGGCCGCATAGGAAAGCGGTTGGAAATCAATTCAACTACCTGCACGGTCAAAGGTACCCAAAAGTTTGCTCAAAATGATTTATCTAAGTAAGTTTGTTGCGGCAAATAAATCAGCATGATATATACAATGACGGATTTCGAGGGCCAGCAATCTGCCGGTCGGACCCTATTAATCGGAGTGGGGATGACAAGCAACAGATTAGCTGTGGTGGATGAAGCGCAACAAGTAAGGTTTGCCGCTAGCTATGATCCCGAGCGCCCGGCACAGGAAGTGACGGCCGTACTTGATCGCGATTATGCCGCTGTGAAATTGGCGATTGCCGACTGCCGTTACATGTTCGTCCCTGCCGATGTATATGACGAACGGCAGCACGATACATACCTCCGTTATCTTCCCCATGACGGCGTCGGTACTGCGCAGGTTGCGTCCATAACCTCACTTGGTGTCAAACTACTGCATCAAACGAATCGCGTTGGCGTGGAACACCTCGCCGCTCGATACCCCAATGCCGAGTACTATCCGCAGGTGCAGTCGCTGCTCCATGCTTCAACGGCTCAAGAAATGCCCAGCGGCGAACCGCTATTGGTCATCGAACGCCATGCCCCTAGGATAACCATTGCTATATTCAATCAAGGTAAATTATTATACTGTCTTGATTTTGAATCTATTAACGAGGACGACTTCACGTATCACTTATTATCCGTGATACAGCAATTCGGCTTGGGTGACCTACAGCTTACTATTTTGTTAGCTGGAGACATCGGACAGGGCGACGGCTACCATGAGCGTGCCTTAGCCTATGGGGGGAAGGTGGCCTGGGCCACTGGCAACGCATGGGCAAGCGTCCAGGTGCCAGAAGATATGCTGCCACACCAACACCGCTTTTTTTCACTGTTCGGGTTATACCAATGCGAATCATAGGGGGGAGCCACGCCGGGCTACGGCTCCAGCCGCCAACCAGCCTTCCTGTCCGTCCAACGACGGACATGGCGAAGGAAGCGTTATTCAACGTGTTGCAGCACCGTATTGATTTCGATGGGGTGGATGTACTGGATCTTTGCGCAGGTACCGGAAATGTAACTTTCGAAATCGCATCTCGTGGCGCTGGCCGTATTACCGCTGTAGATATCCATTTCAAATGTATCCAATACATCAATTCAACAGCAAGGAAGCTGGATTTGGTGTCTGTCAAAGGTGTCCGCGCGGACGTGCTGAAGTTCATTGCCTCCTGCAAAGACCCGTTTGATTTTATCTTCGCCGACCCCCCGTACGAAATGCCCCAACTGCCCGACATCCCCCGCCGTATTTTCGATGGGGGCTTGCTGAAGCCGGGCGGATGGCTGGTTTTGGAACATGCAACTACCCGGAAGATTCCCGTATATACGCAGTTGGCGGAAACACGGAAATATGGGTACTCGTCATTTTCATTTTATCAATACGAACGGAATGGAAACCAACAATTGGAAAACGATAAGTAGAGATACGACCTATGAAAATCGCTGGATACGTGTGGAACACCGTGATGTGGTTACTCCAGCGGGCAGTCCTGGCATCTATGGTGTCGTTCATTTCAAGAATAAGGCGATTGGCATCGTTCCGGTGGATGACGAAGGGTTTGTGTACCTTGTGGGCCAATACCGCTATCCCTTGGATGCTTATTCATGGGAAATCCCCGAGGGAGGCGGACCAATCGGAGAAGATCCACTAGCGGCAGCGCGTCGCGAGCTCAAAGAGGAAACAGGCTTAACGGCAGAACGTTGGCAACAAATCGGGCGGGTGCACACGTCTAATTCCGTTACTGACGAGGAAGGCCTCATTTTCTTAGCGCAGGGCTTGACGGTGGGCGAGGCCCAGCCGGAGGAGACCGAGGAACTGACGCTTAAAAGGATACCCCTGGCTGAGGCCGTAGACATGGTGATGCGTTCCGAAATCACCGATTCGATTGCTGTTTGCGGCATATTGATGGCTGCACGGTTGCTGATACGTTAACCGAATAATAAAAATATAATAATGAAAAAATCCCTGTTTTTAGCTGCACTGGCGCTTTATGTCGTTGTCGCCCGCGGCGCCGATGTAGATACCGTTTCCGTATGGAGCGAGGCGATGGGTAAAAATGTAAAGTCCGTTATTGTCACACCCGATAATTATACCCAACGTGATTCCTTCCCGGTGGTGTACCTATTGCACGGTTATAGCGGCAATTATGCCGATTGGGTCGATAAGGCGCCCGAAATCAAGGAACTCGCCGATCGATACGGGATGATTATCGTCTGCCCCGATGGCGGGTATGGCAGCTGGTACTGGGACAGTCCGGTAGACAGTGCTTTCCGCTATGAGACATTTGTGGCGGGAGAACTGGTCTCATGGGTTGATAGTCAATATAACACGATTGCCAGTCGAGCGGGGAGGGCCATTACCGGACTTAGTATGGGCGGTCATGGCGCGCTTTACCTCGCCATGCGCCACCTCGATATATATGGGGCCGCAGGCAGTACCGCAGGAGGAGTGGATATCCGTCCCTTCCCGTTGAATTGGGATATGGCCAAGCGGTTGGGTAGCTATGCTGACCATCCGGATCGGTGGGACCGCTACACGGTAATAAACCAGATACATCGCCTCACGCCCAATGCGCTGGCGTTGGTCATCGATTGCGGAACGGGCGACTTTTTTTATGGCGTAAACGAGCAACTGCACCGCAAATTACTCGACCGGAATATCCCACACACCTACGTCACCGGGCCCGGCGCCCACAACTGGGAATACTGGCAACGATCTATTGGCTATCAATTGTTATTTTTCGACAAATTCTTCCGATGAGGTAAGCGCCGTCACCTCCTTTGTTCCCAATTGCATCAATGCCGGCACGAAAAAGGAAACGACACCAATCAAGCCGATTACGCTACCAAGCATCACGAAGGTAACGCTAATGCCTATGGTGTCGGCTAGAAATCCCGTGCTCAGTAATCCGATCATGGAGGGTAGCAAGGCTATACTGAAATACATCGAGAATACGCGCCCGAGCATCGCGGGATTTATGCGTTCCTGAAGGACCGTCGTGAATGAGGCATTATAAATCGAGGCGGCTATGCCGCCTAGTACTGTAAGGGCCACGAAAAAGATGAACCCTGTTGCGGGAAGCAGGCCGGAAACCGCCAAGCTAACCCCCAACAGGATATGCATCCCATTGACGATGATGATCTTATTCAATGTGGGTTTGAAAATACCTAGCAGCCCCCCACCTACGAGCATCCCAATACCCCAAACCACCTCAATGACACTCATTTCGAATTTTCCGCCGCCAAAATGCTGTAGTGTGAGCAGCGGAAACAGGACCGCCACTGGCATGATGCAAAAGGTGGCGAGGATAGAAAGCCCGAAGAGCAAAGACATCCCCCGGTTTGACGTTACAGCCACAATGCCTAAGCGAAGGTCGCGCAATACTTGGCTGACGCCAGCGGTTTGTTCGGTTTCTACTTTTTCCGGGTTCGGGATATGTACCAACAACAATGAGGCAATGGCGAATATCGCCCCGCCAATATCGAGTAGAAGAACATACCCAATGTCCATCAGACCTATAGCCAATGCACCCAGTGCAGGTCCGGCAATGCTAGAGACCGATTGGATGACTTGGTTGATGCCGCCTATGCGGAGCAGTTCGCTCTCAGGCGCCAACAGCGGCACCGATGCCTGCATAGCGGGCATGTGGAACGCCGATCCAACCGAACGTAGGGCCAACAGTAGGTAAACGAATACCAGCTCGGAATATCCCAAGTAGAACATCACCGACATCACGCCGGTGCAGGCTGCAATGAAGCCGTCGGCAAGGATCATGGTGCGCTTGCGTTCCCACCGGTCGATGTACACCCCGGCAAAGGGCCCGATGATGGTTTGCGGCAGGAAGGCAGCGATAGCCGCGTATGCCAGCACTTCGGCCGAACCGGTTTCGAGGCTAAGCCAGATGATGATGGCGAAATTGACGGCAGAACTACTCAGCAGGGACACCAATTGCCCACTCCAAATGATGGCGAACGTTCTTTTCCATGTAGTTGTCATGGTAATAAGCTAAATTATCGGGTTTCCCACGGACACGGAAATGCGTGGCATGGAAAACATAGTGAATAAGACGTGAATAAACGCGGAATGTTCGCTGGCCCCTCGGGCTCAAGCCCAATCCTTGTAGGGCAAGGTGCTGGTGTGATCAAGCGATTTCATCGGAGTAATGAGTTATTTCTGCCAAATATAGAATATTTTTCGTTTTCTTGTAACGATTTATTTATCTCCCCGCAAATGAATTAGCTACTCGCAGATATTTTTTAAGTTTGCCCATCAAAAGAAATGCACATGAAGTATTGTTTAACATTAGCGGTCGCTACGGCGATCGCAACAGCAACCATTGCCCAGCAGCCGCACCAAGCCATTGACCGCGGGTTTATGGATAACACCGTTCGGCCTCAAGATGATTTTTATAGCTATGTGAACGGTAACTGGATGAAGACGGTCGACATCCCATCGGATAGAGCGCGGTGGGGGAGTTTCGACGAATTGCGCGAAAAGACAGATATCGCCACGCTTCAGATCCTTAAAGAGGCTTTAGCCAAAGCTCACGCTAAAGGCACTGACGGCCAGAAAATTGCCGACTTATATCGGTCGTATACGGATTTCGAAGCGCGAGATAAGGCCGGGATAACGCCGATCCAACCGATGCTGCAACAATTGGATGATATCGAAAATTTCGATGATCTTTATCGGTTCCTCGTTGATATGGCACCCATTGGTGGTAACCCGTTTTTCGGTGCTCACGTATCCGCACACATGAAAAACAGCGACATGAACACACTATACTTGGGTGCCGCCAATTTGGGGTTGGGTCGCGCCTACTACCAAAAAGTGGATGAGTCAAACACCAAAACACTAGCGGATTACAACGATTACATCAACCAGTTGTTCTCAGAAATTGGTCAGCGAACGCGCGACTTGAAAGGCCCAACCATCATCGCGTTTGAGAAGGAACTGGCCAGCCATATGCTCACAGTTGAAGAAATCCGGAATGCGTCACTACGGTATAATCCTGTAGCCGTCTCCGACCTCAATAGGCTCGTAAAAAACATCGACTTGGGCCAATACCTTACGGATTTGGGTTTCCATGCGGATACCGTTATTATCGGCGAAATCAAGTATTACGAAGAACTAGACGAGGTCTTGAAACCGGAGAACCTGGAGATCATCAAGGATGTCCTCCGCTTTCACATCGCCAATGACGCCGCTACCAGCCTAACGAAGGCGTTGGATGAGCTCAGTTTCGATTTTTGGGGCCGGACGCTGCGTGGCCAACGGGAGCAGCGCACATTGGATAAGCGTGGACAGGAGTTCGTTAACCGTACCGCTGGCGAAGTGCTGGGCAAACTTTATGTAGAGCAGCATTTCCCAGCTGAGGCTAAGCAGGCCGCCGAAGAAATGGTCGATTATTTGATCCGTTCGTTCGAGCAACACATCAAACAGCTTACTTGGATGTCCGATGCGACCAAGAAAAAAGCATTGGCCAAGCTGGCCCGGTTTACCGTGAAAATCGGCTATCCGGATAAATGGAAGGATTATTCAGACTTGGAAGTGGGCGAATCTTTATTCGAGAATGTGCTGAATGCGCGGCGTTGGCGGTTTGAAGAGAATCGCGCAAAACAGGGCAAGCCGGTAGATAAGACGGAATGGGGGATGACACCGCAGACAGTAAATGCGTACTACAGCCCGCCGCGCAATGAAATCGTATTTCCAGCCGCAATCCTACAGCCGCCTTTCTATGATTACAAAGCCGACGCGGCTGTCAACTTCGGCGGTATCGGTGCGGTTATTGGCCATGAGCTGTCGCACGGCTTCGATGACAGCGGTTCCCAATACGATGGTGACGGTAACCTGAACAATTGGTGGACAGATGAGGACCGCACACAGTTCGAAAAAGCGACAGATGCGTTGGTGGAGCAGTTCGAAGCTTATGAACCGGTACCCGGGGTTTACGTAAACGGCCGGTTCACGCTGGGCGAGAACATCGGTGACTTGGGTGGTGTCTCCGTAGCATATGATGCATTGCAATTATATTTGAAGGAAAAGGGCAATCCAGGCGCTATCGACGGATTTACCCAACAACAACGGTTTTTCCTCTCATGGGCTACCATCTGGCGGTCAAAAACTACGGAGCAGTTTGTGGTAAACCAAGTAAAAACCGACCCCCACTCACCGGCACAGTACCGCGCGGTGGGGCCGCTCGTCAATGTGGATGGCTTTTACGAAGCCTTTGACATCAACGAAGGCGATAAGCTATACCTCCCGAAAGAAAAACGGATCGTCATCTGGTAGTTTTATCCGACTGCCCATTTCGGCCTGGCCTCCAGTATGGTCGCGTGGATGGGACAATCGGAATCATGAGCACCGGGCAAATACCCGGTGCTCATTAAAAATTCATTCACAATCTCGCCGCCCGTAAACTTAAATGTTTTTTTGAACAACTTCATCCATTCTTGGAGCGACATGGGGTGATGGTGGTTGAGCCATTGCTCAAATGAGCCGTAAACACGTTGTATCTCAACAATCGCTTTTGCGTTTTCTATCGCTGCGTTGATTTTAAGTCGGTTTCGTATGATTCCCGCATCGGCCAACAACCGCTCACGGTCTACCTCACCATACGCGGCGACTTTCGCCACATCGAATTGGTCGTATGCTTTGCGGAAGGCCTCTTCTTTCCGTAGGATGGTTTCCCAGCTCAAACCGGCTTGATTGATTTCCATGATGAGCCGTCCAAACAACTCATTGTCGTCATGGATCGGAAAGCCGTAATAGCTATCGTGGTAACGTTGATGCAACGCTTTGCGACTTTCGGGCTGTAGGGAGAGGATGGCGGTACAGTATGACATATCTTATTAGTTATAACAATAGGGGCCTAGAAGGGTGTCATGGCCGGGTAAGCGTGGCGCGTAATTGCGTCGTTATTAGGCCTTATCCGGATGTACATATTCGCCTTTACGGAACAGTACGATGCGTCTTATCAGATCCGTCGGCAAGGGTTGGTCATTAGGAAGCTGTATGGCCGACTTAGATACCTTATATCCTTTCAAATCATCCGAAAACTCCTTCAGCAGCTCGTCACTCCAAGGGCTGGAAAGGGAAATGTGGTTCGAGTAGGCCGAATAATAGATCAAAAAGAATTTTCCGATTTTGAATGCCGGTATCTGGTAACTGATTACTTCTTCCACACCGGGAACCGTTTCATGAACGATTTTCCGGATCTGCTGCATCCGTTCCTGGATTTCAACTGGAAATGTAGTTTGATACTCGTCGATGGTTTTGAAGTCTGTCTTCGCCATAATAATGACTGTAAAAATAATGACTGTAAAAGTACGGACTAGTTTTTTGTATAACAACGCCTGAGCGACTATGTTACAAATAAAAGTATTTGATTACCGCATTTCACTGGTTAATACGAAGTCTTCCCTTAAAAAATCCCGTTCCCGGTTTTGTAACGACAATCGCTATCTTTGTCGATAACGCGTATAACATTGTCTTAAAATAGCGAATCATGAACACTTATACAGTAAAGGCTTTCGGGACAGCCGCACCAGAGGCAGACTTGAAGGAAATGAACGTCGAGCGCAGGGCAGTAAAGGCCAAGGACGTCGAAATTGAGATTTTATATTGTGGCGTGTGCCATTCCGATTTACATACCGCCCGTAACGAATGGGGCGGTACCGTGTATCCGAACGTGCCGGGACATGAAATTGTCGGCCGGATTACCAAGGTGGGAGTGGGTGTCACGAAGTTCAAGGTTGGTGAATTGGCAGGTGTAGGCTGTATGGTAGATAGCTGCCGCGAATGTGAAAGCTGCAAAGAAGGACTGGAACAATATTGTGAAAACGGCAATGTGCAAACCTACAACGGACACGACAAGCACCTAAACAAACAAACGTTTGGAGGCTATTCCGAACGTGTCGTTGTGGATGAGGACTTTGTTCTAAGAATCCCTGAAAACCTGGACCCGGCCGCGACCGCGCCGTTGTTGTGTGCTGGCATTACCACCTATTCGCCATTGAGGCACTGGAATGTAGGGCCGGGTATGAAGGTTGGCATCGTTGGTATAGGCGGTTTGGGCCACATGGGTGTGAAAATAGCCAAGGCAATGGGAGCGTATGTCGTGGTTATCACGACGTCACTTTCAAAGGCAAACGATGCCAAACGGCTTGGGGCGAATCAAGTTATCCTTTCCTCCGATAATGAACAGATGAAGGCCAATGCAGGCACGTTGCATTTTATACTCGATTGCGTATCCGCACAGCATGACATAAACGCCTATCTAAGTCTGCTGAAGCGTGATGGATCGCTGACACTCGTTGGAGCGCCCGAACACCCACTTCCCGTTGCACCATTCAGTTTGATTCCCCAACGTAAAAGCTTTTCCGGCTCTATGATCGGGGGCATCGCGGAAACCCAGGAAATGCTCGACTTCTGCGGTCAGCACGGAATTACGTCAGACATTGAGTTAATCCGGATACAGGATATTAATAAGGCCTATGACCGGCTGCTGAAAGGCGATGTGAAATACAGGTTTGTAATTGATATGGCATCATTGGGCGATAGGTGACCGAACATGTGCGCGGAATTAGGTAGATCTGTATCGTAATAAACACACGCTATGAAACGCAAACGATGGGTTGGAACTTTGTTCGGTGTCATTTTGATATCGCTGAACATTAGCTGCGACCAATTCACCAAGGCGATTGTTAGGAAACAGATAGCACCACGTGAACAAATCACCGTGATAACTGATCACCTGACCCTGACGAACATCGAAAATTCTGGCGCTTTCCTCAGCATGGGGCAAACTTGGTGGCAACCGATAAAATCGACATTGTTTATCGTATTGCCAACCATTGCGCTCTTATTCGGTATATATTACATGATGAGATTGGGGGGGCGGCGGCCATGGCTGACGCTCGCTTTGGGCTTTGCGGTCGGCGGTGGCATTGGCAACATGATCGACAGACTGCTGTATGGATCTGTCACGGATTTTGTACACGTCAGAATAGGGGCTTTCCAAACGGGTATTTTCAATATGGCAGACGTGTCCATTATGATTGGCGTTGGCGTCTTGTTGCTATTTGCCTTGAGGGGCAGAAAACCAGACCTTATGTAGCGTTGAACCCCTGTGACATTACATTTCCAATTCGATCCATACCGGCGCGTGGTCGCTGGTCTTTTCCCAGCCGCGCACGTCGCGGTCCACACCGGCAGAGCGCAACGTCGGAGCAATCGCAGGGCTTAGGAGAAAGTGATCAATACGCATACCGGCATCGCGGCCAAATGCATTGCGGAAATAGTCCCAGTAAGTATATACGGTCTGGTCGGGATAGAGGTGTCGGATTGCATCAGTCCAGCCCTGTTCAGCTAAAGCCGCAAAGACAGCCCGTGTTTCCGGCCGGAAGAGGGCGTCATTGACCCAGCGCTCGGGACGGTACACATCCGCTTCGGTGGGGATGATGTTGAAATCGCCTGTAAGTATCACCGGGCCTTTCTGGTCGAGCAGCATTTGTGCGTGGCCAAGCAAACGGTTCATCCAACTCAGTTTATAATCGAACTTAGGGCCCGGTGCGGGATTGCCATTGGGAAGATATAAGCAACCGATCAATACCCCATTTATTTTGGCTTCGATATATCGGCTATGGACATCTTCGGGGTCGCCAGGAAGTACACGGCAGGTTTCTTCCGGTAGGCCAATCCGCGAAAGGATGGCTACGCCATTCCAACTTTTCTGGCCATGCCAGATGGATTGGTACCCCGCCTCAAGTAACGCCGTCTCGGGGAAGTTTTCCTGGATGGACTTTAGTTCCTGTAAGCATACCACATCCGGTTGTGTTTCTTCCAGCCATCGTAGCACCACGGGAAGTCGCGCGTTGATGCTATTCACATTATATGTAGCGATTTTCATACAGCAAACTTAGTTAAATTATTGAGCTCTCTAAGGGCCCGTTTGAATTTCTCTTTCAGTCTTCGTTAAATAAGTTTGCAGCCATGAAATTCACCGGTGAGTCGCTTCCATTCGGTAAATTAGGTCTCCTTCTGTTATTACACAGGATAAAATGCTAAAGGATTTTCGGTAAAAATACGCGTAAACAGCGTAATTTTCCGATAAGCTTGTCTAGCTAGCGATATATTGGCTTTTTCGTACATTTGCCATCATAGCTTCTATCCATTAGTTTGTGGGTGGTAAATGCCGTATGTATGGAACAAAAAAAGAAATTTGGAGTGACACTTAAACCAATGGTAAATCCTTCATACCTCCCCGTGGCATGGGAATACCGGGAAGTCATCGAAGACGCCATCGAAAAAAAATCGGTTGGAAAAGTATTTTATTTCTGCCAGGAAGAAGGGATATGTGAAGCAACGGGAAGCGTTATCCAAGTGAAAGAAATAAGTAAAGCAGGGCTTTTCGTAGTGATGAATACCAACGTGAAAATCCGGGTTGACCGTATCATCACGCTTTTCGGTAAGCCCGGTGCAGCTTACGACGAGTACAATGCGTATGGGAACGCGTGCATGGACTGCCTAGGCGGATATGACAAAGATGAGTTGTGATTATTTTTGCATATAAAAATGACATTCCATACATTTGCAACCCTTACAAAGAGGGAATAACCAGACTCCGTAGCTCAGCTGGTAGAGCAACTGACTCTTAATCAGTGGGTCGACAGTTCGAACCTGTCCGGGGTCACCACGTCAAAAAGCCGTCTCGTTTAAAACGAGGCGGCTTTTTTGCCTTCCCGCTTTTAGAACAGGTATCAATCCAGTCCTTAAAAGTAGCTACATAAAAAAGCATGCTCGGCTTTGTTTTCTTATCTTTGCCCGAGACATGTACACCGTCACTGGCGATAAATATCATTATCATAATGACTATCCAAGAACTCGAAGATTTCTTTCGTACACATCCTGTGCCAAAAGGCACGATGCTCAATGTGGCAACCATTATCACCGAGCCCGAAAAATTTCTGGAAGTGAACCTGGACGTGGTCCGGGAATGGCCCCGTGAACTGAATAAATGCCCCAGTTATTGGCACCTTTGTCATTTGGCGGCTGTCATTTCTGATACAGGGATACCTGCGGGTTAACAATGAAGCCGATGACGAAAAACCGGCTGCTCCTTCTTGTGATTTACTTGGCGTTCATCAGCCTTGGACTGCCCGATTCGTTACTCGGCCCCGCTTGGCCAACGATGTATATCGACTTGGCCGTACCTATCCATTTCGCCGGAATCATTTCGATGATTATAGCCGGAGGGACCGTGGTTTCCAGCTTGCTCAGTGCACGGTTGATTGCTCGGCGCGGAGTCGCCGCAGTAACCACTTATAGCGTTTTGATGACCGCGTTGGCATTATTAGGCTATTCTTTTTCACATCATTTCGTTTTCCTATGCTTACTGGCCATTCCGCTCGGGTTAGGGGCGGGGTGCGTGGATGCTGCCCTTAATAATTATGTGGCATTGCATTACAAAGCAAGGCACATGAATTGGCTACACTGCTTTTGGGGTGTGGGCGCAGCAGCCGGTCCGATCATTATGGCAAACCAGCTCGCGCAGGGGCAATCATGGAGCAGCGGCTATTTTGCCGTCGGTTTGATGCAGTTGGGGTTGGTGCTGATCTTGCTGCTTTCTATTCCGCTTTGGGTACGCAAACCGGCAACGCAGTCAGAGGGCGGAGAAGGCACCAAAAGCGCATTCAAATCCCTGTTGCATATTCCAGGCTTGAAACAGGCACTAATGGTTTTCTTCTGCTACTGCTCCGTGGAAGCCACATTCGGGTTATGGGGAGCGAGTTACTTGGTTTTTGCGCGGAATCTGGAACCCGACGAGGCGGCTAAATTGGTCTCCATTTATTACATCGGCATCACGGTAGGGCGATTCCTATCGGGTTTCATTGCTGGGTGGCTTACCAACAAGCAAATGGTGTATATTGGACAAGGGATTATTGTGCTTGGCCTGTTTGTTTTATTGTTGCCGCTCGATCTTACCGTGCTTCCTGGCTTCTTATTGATTGGACTGGGATGTGCTCCCATCTTTCCGAGCCTGCTGCATGAAACACCAAGGAACTTTGGTCAAAAGTACGCTCAGCCTATTATGGGTGTCCAAATGGCCAGCGCATATGTCGGTATCACGTTGATGCCTTTATTGTTTGGAAAGCTGGCTTCTTACTTGGGTTATTCATTTTTATTGGGCTTCATTGGGCTTATGTTAGTGCTACTCATCCTTATGACCTACGAGCTTAACCGAATCGTGTCTGCCTCGAAAGCAATGCTTGATTGATATTCCATTGGTCCGATTTTTGACCACGTCCGATTTTCTGCCTATCTTGGGCGCTGATAATGACGACAATTGAATTATATAAAAAGAAGAATATGTGGCGTGTTTTGTTGACCTCGGTATGTTGGTCGGTATTGGCTTGGAATGCTTTTTCCCAAGAACAAGTGGACCGTGTCAGATATGAACTCATCCGGGAAACGGTTAACTTATTGGCCACGGATAAAGCGGTTTCGAAAGATACGACGTTTAGGATTTCATGCGAGACCCTGGATTACGAATGCTTCAACCAGCAATTAGCAACGGACCCTGTGGCCGGAATCGAGCAGTGGTATAACCGTTGGCGGTCGATGTCGGTGAGCGATGAGGCTGGTTTAAAGGCGTTGCGCGACCGCATCTTTTCGGATATCTTCGAACGCCCAGGCAAAGGCTACAGGAAACAACTGGCAGGATATGATGGCTACGTTCAACGGACGGCGGCCCTCACTACGCCTACAGCGGAAATACTGCCCATAGCAGAAACGGACGACGACACCGTCGCGGAACGCGTTCCCGACCACGCCGGTTTACAACCGATATACCCCGAACAACAAGTTGATCCGATTGATAACCCTGAAAAAGAAAACACCATGATTGCTTACCTCGCTATTGTCATTGGCCTTATCGCTCTGATCATCGCCGCATTGCCGTTTATCAAGAAAAAAGGAGTGGAACAGCCGGCAGATTTCGACGGGCTGGAAGAGTTGCACCGTCGCTTGGATGGCATTGCCCTGCGTATGAAAAATCTCGAACAGAAAATTGGCGAGGTGCAGTCTGCCGACGCAGTAGGCCACCTCACCGATATTATGGAATCGGTAGAAAAACGAGTGGTCGACCTTGAGCGCCGCGTCACCGAGTAGGT